>JAONBD010000013.1 GCA_028376765.1 Candidatus Kapaibacterium sp. | reverse complement strand
AAATGAATAGGAATATACCAAAAGAGTCATTTTTTCGTATTTTGTTTTTTTGTTAATTTACTTGAACTACATGCCAAAAACAAAAGATATAAATACTAAAGCAATTTGGAGCCGAATACTTAATTTTGTTAAGCCATTTTCCAAAATATTAGTGATTTCAATAATATTAGGAATGCTGTTTTCAATATTTACAACTCTACCACTTGCTCTTTTCGAGATTGTATTAGAACTTATTTTTGATGGCTCTATCACTGAACAAACTGTTGGTATTGATGAAGATTTCTTCAAATATCTAAAAAGTAGTTTTATGAATTTCATAGCTAACTTAATTCAAGTTGATGGTGATTACAATACTACCGTACTCAACTTGAGCATATTGATTGTTGGGCTGTTTGTGATAAAAAATATTGTAAAATTCTTGATGGTATGGTCACAAACTTACCTGCAAAATGGCATAGTAAAGAGCATTAGAGATGCAGTATTTAATAATTTGAGTTCACTATCCCTAGATCACTTTTCAAGGACTCGGCAGGGTAACTTAATATCAATAATGACAAATGATGTAGAGGTATTAAATAATAATACCATTATGTCATCTATCAAGATCTTTAAAAATATTTTGGAGATTACTTTAAAGATTATATTTCTTTTAGCAATATCGCCATTTTTAATATTAATTTCGATAAGCGTGAGTTTGCTAACATTCGTTGTGCTGAGATTTGCTAGAAAATACCTTAAAAAGTATGCCAAGAGAATGCAAGAATCAATGGCAGATTTTACTTCAACAATCCAAGAAACTATCTCTGGAATTAAGATAATACAAGCATATAATGCTCAGAGGAAAGCTAATGATCGCTTTGTAACAGACACAAGGAAGTATTTAGTTTCGACAGTAAAACATAAAAATATAGTTTCGATTGTACCAGGAATGGGTGAAATATTTGCAATGATTTCTTTATGTATTGTGTTAATATTTGGTGGTGGAATGGTTCAAAATGGGGAAATTGAATCATCTTCGTTAATACTATTTATCACGATGCTCTTTGGAGTAATGGCTCCTGTCACTGCAATAATTAATTCAATTGCTGGTTTTCAAAGAGGTTATGTTGCAGCAGATAGGGTGTTTAATTTGCTTGATACTAAAACAACTATCAACTCAGGTGAAATCAGCAAAAAAAGCTTTGAAAATGAAATTATTATCAAGGATATAAATTTTTCTTACGAGGAAACTAATGTACTTAACAGTGTAAACATTAAGGTTGAGAAAGGAAAAAAAATTGCGTTTGTAGGTGCTTCTGGGTCTGGTAAATCAACTGTATTAGATTTGTTATTACGCTTTTATGATCCGCAGGTTGGAGAAGTTTTACTAGATGGGCAAAATATAAAGAGTTATGACTTAGAAGATTACAGGCGATTGTTTGGTTTGGTTTCACAAGATACAATTCTTTTTAATGATACTCTTAAAAATAATATAATGTACGGAAATATTGAAGCAAGCGATGGATTAATAGAGAAATCATTAGAAACTGCCCATGCAAATGATTTTGTGAATAGCCTGCCTAATAAAGTAGATTCCATAGTTGGAGATAGGGGGCAAACCCTATCGGGTGGCGAAAGGCAGAGAGTTGCTATAGCAAGAGCCTTAGTTCGAGATCCTGAAATACTAGTTTTTGATGAAGCTACATCTGCATTGGATTCTGAATCAGAAAAAATAGTGCAAGATGCGATAAACGATGCTCTAAAAGATAGAACAGCTATAATTGTTGCTCACAGATTAGCTACAATAACACATTGCGATTTAATTTATGTATTTGATTCTGGAGAGATAGCTGAATATGGCTCACACGTGGAGCTACTCCAAAAAGATGGAGTTTATAAAAAACTATACGATATACAGTTTGGTAATTTATAGTACAGATAAGTTTTAAAAAGAGTACTGATTTTATGAATCAGCACTCTTTTTTAAATCTAATTTAAGACCAAGTTCGCTTAGTTGGGATTCTGAAACATTACTAGGGGAACCCTCCATTAGTGATGCCCCAGTAGTAGTCTTAGGGAAAGCAATAACATCTCTAATGTTATCAATTCCAGTAAGAATCATCACTAGGCGGTCTAACCCGAAAGCTATCCCACCGTGAGGTGGTGCACCATATTTTAAGGCATCAAGTAAAAAGCCAAACTTTTCGTTTGCCTCTTCGTCGGAAAGCCCAAGAAGTTTGAACATTTTCTCTTGAATTGATTTATCATGGATTCTGATAGAACCACCCCCAACTTCATGTCCGTTGATTACAAGGTCATGAGCGATAGCATTTGCTGAGTATGGGTCTTTTTCAAGCATATCCAGGCTATCTGTTTTTGGAGAAGTAAATGGGTGATGCATCGAGTAGTATTCGTCAGAATCTTCAGCTTTTTCGAAAAGTGGGAAGTCTACTACCCATAGGAAAGAATAGTTGTTTTTAGCTTTTTCGAGTATCCCTTGTTTTTTTGCAATTTCTAGTCGCAATGCACCTAAAATTGTTAAAGATTTGTTCCAAGTATCAGAAGAAATTAGGAGTAAATCCCCTTCTTCTAAGTTTGCAATTTCAGATATTTCTTTGAGTTCTTTTTCAGTTAAAAATTTTGCAATAGGAGATTTAATCTCACCATCAATGAGCTTAATCCAAGCTAGACCCTTAGCTCCATATTTTTTTGCAAAGTTAGTAAGTTCATCAATTTGTTTTCGAGAGTAGGAAGCACAGCCCTTAGCATTAATAAGAGCAATTTGTCCATCACTTTCCAGAATGTCCTTAAAGACTTTAAATTCTGAATTTGCAACAATTTCATTTATTGATTTAATTTTCATATCGAATCTTAAATCTGGTTTGTCGCTCCCATAATTTTCCATTGCATCTTTATAGCTCAACCTTTGGAAAGGAGCTGTAATATCAACATTTAAGATTTCTTTCCAAATCCTCTTTATAAACCCTTCAGTTAATTCAATAATATCATCTTGATTAACAAATGACATCTCAACGTCTATCTGGGTAAATTCAGGTTGTCTATCAGATCTAAGGTCTTCGTCTCGGAAACATTTTACAATCTGCATGTATCGCTCGTAGCCCGAAACCATAAGAATTTGTTTGAAAATTTGTGGTGATTGAGGTAAAGCGTAAAAATTACCTTTGTGGAGCCTGCTCGGAACTAGAAAGTCCCTCGCCCCTTCTGGAGTAGATTTCATTAGAACTGGAGTCTCAATTTCAATAAAATCATTGTCATAAAAATAACTATGGGTAATCTGGTATAATTTGCTTCTTACAAGCATATTATTTTGAAGTCTTTGCCTACGTAAATCTAAAAACCTATATTTCAACCTTAAATCTTCTCCTACTTCAGAATCACCTGTAATATGGAAAGGTGGTAGTTCAGATTGGTTTAGTATTTGGATTTCGGAGATAAGTATTTCAATCAGACCAGTTGGAATTTTATCATTTGGATTTTCTCTTTTTCTCACAATTCCAGATACTGATAGAACAAATTCGGATCTTATTTGTTGACCTATTTTTGCAGCTTCAGGATTACTATCAGGCTCTATCACAATTTGTGTGATACCCCAACGATCGCGCAGATCAATAAAGATTAGATTGCCTAAGTCTCTTGCTACATTCGCCCAGCCGTTTAAAACAACATTTTGCCCAGCTTCATTAATTCTTAATTCACCACAGTTATGTGTTCTTTTATTGAAATTCATTATTTGCCAATTACATTTTAATAATATTCAAAATTAACTTTTGTTTAGTTCAATTCAAATATAATTTGAGGAATATTACAAGCTAATTTTTTAATTGTTTGACTTTAGCTGAAGATAAGTTTGATAATCTGGAGATGCAATTGTTCTAATTGCAATTATTCTAGAGTGTGCATTCACATAAAAAGAAAAAGGCATCTCATCTCTAATCACTATAAAGGTATCTTCGGAGTAGGACTTGCCATCAATTTCAATTTCACCCTTAACCAAATACAATGATAAAAATACATCATTAGAAACTTTCAATTCTTGAAGTCCTGGGGAATATTTATAATCAATTATTTCAACATTTTCAGTTTCAAGTTCGAGTGGTGAATCTTCACCAACAATATAATTTCTGGTAATTCCTGGTATATTTCTTGTAGGGAAAACACTTGTATCAAAATGTTGTATTTTAGGTTTCTTTGCTAGAGATTTTCTAAGATTTGGATCTAACCAAATTTGAAAGGATTGAGAATTCCGTTTATGATATTCAGCATGCTTTATTCCATTACCAGTATAAATATATTCAACATCACCCGAACTAAGTGAGATTGGTTTTGGTAGGTGTGGGTAGGTGTGTTCAGCACCTCCCTTAAGCATAATTGTAATAACCTCGAAGCCTTTGTGGGTATGTTCGGCTATTCTGCTGCCAACATCAGTCCATTGGTTTGAAATATAAAAAATCGTAGAAAATGGCATAATTGACTTTTTGTTGGAAGAAACTCCTACAGGCTTGTTCTCTTCAATCTCACCATTATTGATTTTAATGTTGTTTTGATCTTCTATTTTTAGTATTCTTACTGGCATATTCCAAATTATTTTCCAAACAAAAATAATATTTATAAATTTATTATTATAATTTGAGTTCTTAACATTTCTTTTTCACAAATTTATATACGAATGAAAACCATATTCTATTCATTTATTTTGTTAGTATCGGCAAGTTTTTCTCAAACAGGAATGGTTTTTGAAGAATTTAGTGATGCCATAAGTAAATATTTCGATGAAGCTCTGATAAAAGACATACAAAAAGAGATGCCCGTTGGATCCAATTATAAAATATGGGGTTGGGATGTTGGTGATTTTAGTGGTGATGGATATTTTGATTTAGCGTTTACTGTTCGAGAGTATGGACTCAAAAGTAGAGATGTTAAGGTGTATCTTTTTGTTGACATAGAAGGTTATCTTGTGCTTGTAGATGCTTTGAACAAGAAATTTGTTGAAGTTCCACTTGAAGTGGGAATAGTAATAAAGGATAAATCCTGTTATGTCACAGAAAAAATCAAAAAATTTAACTGGAATATAGAAGGATATCGTTTTAATAATGGCTCCCTATCTTTAGTAGATGAATTTGAAACCATAAAAATTGAGAAATTTACAAAAGAAACTTATACTAATTATATTGACTTAACTAAAAGTGAAAAATATATAAAAACAAGCAATGGAGAAATTGATTTTAGAGCTAATTACCTAACAATTCCATCTTACCCAAGAGGCAAAGTTATCTATAAGGGCTATATAGATGAGATTTTCAGCTTTGATGTAGATTATATTAAAAAAGGGGCTTACGATTGGGAGGGTAACAAAGATGTTTCTTTTAAAGTTAAATCTGCTTACGATCAAAAATATTTATACTTTATAATTGATGTCTTTGATGAGAATGTTGTTATTCCAAGCTGTGAAGATTGCACAGGAGATTATATAGATCTATGGATAGATTTACATGATTACTACAAACTTGAATCTAAGTTTGTTAAAGAAGTAGGCTATAAAATTAAAATGCAAGATGAGCTTGATACTAATCTGATGAAATTTAGTATTTTCTTAGGAGATTACGAAAAAGAGAAACCAAAGGTGAATATAGGTGCTTCGGCAAGTCTATCAGGCAATCAGAAGTTAGCTAGTAATGATATAAAAGCTATTAGTAAATTAACTGACTCAGGATATATTGTAAAGCTTAAAGTGCCATTTGAAGTTCTTAATATAGATCCAAAGCAGATATTTGATGGTAAAATAAGCGAATATGGTTGCAGTGTCTTAGTCCATGATATTGATAATAAATTTAGACCAGAAGAAGAAACACAATTAGCAACTTCAAAATTCACCAATGAATCTCCTGCTAGTTGGGGTTCACTGTTTATTATGCCACCAAATAAATGGTATGGGAAATCCAAAAATATTTATCGGACAAAAATAATTAAGTATATCGAGGAATATGGATTCTAATTGATATAATTCAATTAAATCAAAACTGCCCAAAATTTATGATTAGATAAATTTATATCAAATTCTTTTTTATAGCGTATAAGAAATTAAGGAAAGCATTTTTAATTGATGGTTTTTTATAGACTTTTTCGAAGTTAATACTGTTCAATTTAGAATTAGAAGTTTTTTTAACCCAGGCCCATTTTCCTTGAATCCTGAAATTATCAAAATTTGGATGTTGGGAAACTAGCAACTCAAGTATTTCCTTTACATGAGGAGTGTTTTTTTCTTCTTTAGGCATATCTTTAACCCAATCGAATTGTGCTAAAGATTTAGATTCTGCTATTGTCCAATTTATGTCATCGAAAAGAATCCACCCACCTGGTTTCAATAATTTTTCAACTAGAAAAAAAGCAAAACCATCAGTTTCCCAGGTGTGGGCACCATCAATAAAACAAAAATCATAAATAGGTTTGCAAACTCCATTTGTAGAATTTTTAGAAATTAGATTTCTTAGTTCCCAAATATAAGTTCTTTCAGAAATAATTACATTAACAAATTTTTCAAGCCCATTTTTTGTGAGATTTTGATATATATCTGGTTTTGAATTTAATGCATCTGGTCGGTCTATACTATCTATTTCAAATTCAAGTTTTTGGGCAGCTAAAGCCATCCAACATGTCGAAACACCATGATCAAAACCAAGTTCCAAGATTTTGCTTGGTTTCAAATCCATTAAAAAATTATGGAGAATTTCCCCATCTTCTGCAGAAGTATGAGGAATTCCTAATAGATTATTTTTTAATTCATCAATTGTCAAAATATCAAGACATTAGGTTTGGTATTGCAGACTCGTAAATTTTAGTTAATTCTGATACTTTCATATTTAGGCATTCCCAAATAATAAAATCATCGCCGCCAACCTCGCCAAGTTCCTTTGATTGGATGTAAAGATTTTCTAATAATGTAGATATTGCTTTTAAATTTGATCTTTCACAAGTAATAACAATTCTTCCTTGGCTTTCACCGAACAATGCAGCTGCATTTGAGTCAATATTAACAGCACAACCTACTCCCCCAGAAATAGAAGATTCTGCTAATGCTATAGCCAAGCCACCTTCAGAGCAATCATGAGCAGATTTTATTAAACCCTTGTTTATTAAATCTAATATCCCTATTTGCAGATTTTTTTCGAGTTCTAGGTCAACTTGAGGTGAGTCGCCAGTAATTTTTCCAGTTTTTAATTTGGTATATTCTGATCCACCAAGCTCATTATCCATATTGCCAATTAAAAGAATGACATCACCCTCATTTTTAAAATCTGATGACATTGTTTTGTCTAAATCATCTATGATTCCAAGCATACCAATTGTTGGTGTAGGGTAAACTGCGTTTTGTTTTGATTCATTATGAAAGCTAACATTCCCACCAGTTACCGGTGTTTCAAACATCTCGCAGGCATCACTCATTCCTTTTAGTGCATTTGTAAACTGGTAGTAAACTTCTGGATCATAAGGATTCCCAAAATTCAGACAATTAGTAATAGCGACTGGCTTTGCACCAACACACACTACATTTCTAGCGGATTCTGCAACTGCGGCCATTCCACCATGATATGGATTTAGATAAACATATCTACTGTTACAATCAGTTGTTAAAGCTATTGCCTTACCAGGTATTTCTTTTATTCTAACCACTGATGCGTCCCCTTTTATGGAAACGGTATTAGTTCTTACTTGTGAGTCATATTGCTCATATACCCACCTTTTAGATGCAATTGTAGGAGATCCCAGCAAAGTAGTGAAGCTAGACTTTAAATCATTATCTACTATTGTTGAACTGTCAAATGACCTAGTTGTAGCTAGATATTTAGGTTCTTTAAATTCTCTTTTATAAACAGGTGCACCACCACCTAGTACAAGGGTATCAGCATCAAGTTCTGCTTCTTGTTCACCTTTGTATTTTAGATGAATTTTACCATCATCAATTAAAACTCCGATTTCTTGAAACTGAACATCCCACTTATCTGCAATTGATTTAGCTTCTTTAACCTTGTCTTTATGTATGATTGCAAGCATTCTTTCTTGAGATTCTGAAAGCATAATTTCATAGGCTGACATATCTGCTTCTCTCAGCGGAACTTTATCTAAATCTATATTCATACCGACGCCAGTTTTTGCTGACATTTCAGATGTAGAACATGATATACCTGCAGCTCCCATATCTTGGATTCCAGCAACCACTCCAGCTTCGATCATTTCTAAGGTTGTTTCTAATAGTAATTTTTCTTCAAAGGGGTCTCCAACCTGTACAGCTGGCCTCATATCTTCTGTTTTTTCGTCAAATTCTCTTGAAGCTAGTAACGATGCTCCATGGATACCATCTCTCCCAGTTGATGAACCAATTATAAAAACTGGATTTCCAATTCCAACTGCAGCTGCAGAAGCTGTTTTATCAGTTTTAACAATCCCTACAGCCATTGCATTTACAAGAGGGTTATCTTGATAGCAGTTATCGAAATATATTTCACCACCCACAGTTGGGACACCAAAACAATTACCATAATGAGAGATTCCAGCAACAACTCCTTTTAACAAGAACTGAGTTCTCTTGTTTTCTAGCTCACCAAATCTTAATGAATTTAAAGCGGCTATTGGTCTTGCTCCCATTGTGAATATATCTCTAAGAATACCACCAACACCTGTTGCAGCACCTTGGAAAGGCTCAACAGCTGAGGGGTGATTATGACTTTCTATTTTAAAAGCAATTCCATATCCATCACCAATATCAACCAATCCAGCATTTTCAGATCCAGCTTCCACTAAAAGATTGCTACCTTTAGTAGGCAAGGTTTTTAACTGAAGAATAGAGTTTTTATATGAACAATGCTCACTCCACATTACCGAATACACTCCAAGTTCAGTATAGGAAGGAGTTCTTCCAAGATAATCCAAAATCATTTTATATTCAGCTTTTGTTAAGCCCAGTTCTAATGCAAGATCTTCATTTACTATAATATCTTTGGAAGTAATGCTCATTTTATTCTCATTAAATTAGTAATTGGAATATATTTTCAAGCAAAAATACTTTAAAATTAATTGAAAAAAAATTTTGTAATGAAAAGATTTAGTTTTAGTTTGCATTTGGAAACTTTGCAAGTTTAAAAAGTTTTCTTAGTTTATGTAGTTTAACTAGTTTTTCATGGGAAACATTTATTGAAAGATAATATATTAAATAAAGCATGTGATAAATTTCTTAAAGATGGATATTCAAATGTAAATATGGATGATATCTCAAGAGAATTAGGCATTAGCAAAAAAACTCTTTATGACCACTTTGAATCAAAAAAGGGGTTGTTTCAGAGCTGTGCTAATAAAATTGTAACTAAGCATGTAGAACAGGCAAAAACGTTACAAGAACGTATGACTAAAGATGGCGATTTCCATTTCTTAGATGAAATGATTAATCTTTGGGATTTAATTGCTGAACACATCACGGTTTTCAAACCAAGATTCATCGAAGATATTAAACGATATTCACCAGAAAGTTGGGAAATATGTGGTGAAAATGATGAAAACAAAAGGAAGTTTTTCAATAAAATATTTGATTTAGGAAAGCAAAAAGGATTTATCAGAAAGAATATTAACAGAAATGTATTCTTTATGATGTATGTAAATTCTATTCATTCAGTAATAAAACTAGAAGTTCTTTCTGAACTTTCACTCAACTCAAAACAGGCTCTTCACATGATTTTTGAAATTTTGTTTCAAGGTTCATTAACAGAGCATGGTAATCAAGAATTTAATAAAGTTATAAATAACAATAGGAGTGTATCAAAATAAAATGAGAAAACTCAATTTTCTAATAATATTTATTTTGTTTACTAGTATCAATTTGTTTTCTCAAAGAAAACTATCAATTGAAGAAGCAATTGATATCAGTCTACAAAATAATCATAATATCAAGATTGCTGAATACGATCTTGAAATTGCAGAACAAGATGTAAAGGAAGCATTTAGCTATGCCTTGCCATCTGTTAACCTTAATTCTAGTTATACTCGAAATGTAATATTACCGAAATTTGTTTTTGGTAGCGGTGGATTTGGATTGCCCGATCCTATAAACCAATTTATTATAGATGCAGCTAATGATTTGAATAGGACTAACCCTTTTACTCAGATTGTTCCACAAGACCCAGAACCTGTAGCTGCTGGTTTAAAGAATGCATTAAATACTACAATCGAATTGAATCAAACTTTGTTCAACTATACTGTAATCAATGGGATTGGTGCTACTGGAATTTACAAGAAAGCATTGGAAGAGAACCTTAATTCAAAAGAATCAATTACAGTAAAAGATTCACGAGTTGCTTTTTATTCGGCATTGCTGGCAAATGAGTCGATAGGGCTTGTGGAGCAAAGTCTTGAAAATGCAGAGAAAAGATTTAATGAAATTTCAATTTTGTTTGAAAATGGTTTGGTATCAGAATTTGACAAACTTAGATCTAGTGTCCAAGTTGAAAATCTTAAAAGTGAAAAACAAAATAGCGAAACAAATTTTCAGAACGCACTAAACAGATTAAAAATAACTATAGGAATTTCATCTGAGGAAGAAATACAATTAGTTGGAAATTTGGAAGAATTTCAAAATGAATTTGAAACGATTGATAAATCGGAAACACAAAACGAAATAATAGATGGAAATTACGATTTAAAAGCAATTGATCTACAGATTGAAGTTCAAGATGCTTTTGTTGATTCGGAAGTTGCTAATTACTACCCAGTTTTGAACTTATTTGCAAATTACTCTTACTTGGGGCAGTCAGATGATTTTGATTTTATCACATTTGATCAATCAGCTGTTGGTCTAAGATTGTCATGGAATCTATTTAATGGTTTTAGGAGAAGTGCAACACTGCAAAAGGCTAAAATCAATAAACAAAAAGCTGAAGTGCAAAAAGATCTATTAAGCAAATCATTAACAAATCAAGGAGAAATGATTGCTTTAAGAATGAATACATCAAGAAAGCAAATAGAAACAGGAATTAAAACTGTAAAGCAGGCAGAAAGAGGTTATGAAATAGCTAATACAAGATACCAAGAAGGTGTTGGATCGTTACTTGAAATTAATGATGCCGATTTAGCTTTAAGACAATCAAAATTAAACAAGTTACAAGCTGTTTATAGTTACTTAACTGCAAAAGCTGAATTTGAAAATTTAAAAGGCAATAAATAATAATAAAGGTTAAAAAAATGTATTTAAAAATATTATCAATAATTACTCTACTTATCTTGGCTGTTTCCTGCGGCGGTGGCGAATATGACCAAATGGATTTAGAGGGTAAATTAAACTATTTGCTAGAAAAATCTGAATCTGCTACTGATGAAGAAAAAGTAGATCTTAAAGCAAAGCTAAAAAGTGTAAACACTGAAATTACTAGCTATAATGCGACAATTCAAGATTTAAAGAAAGTACTTGGTCAAAAAGAAAAATTTGAGGCAGTAGAAACTAATTTAATTAGCAAATCAAATTTTGACAGGTATGTAAGTTTGCAATCAGTAGTTGAATCTGATCTTAATGCAATGATTTCCCCTAAAATGTCTGGGGTAATAACTGGCATAAATGTTAATGAAGGTGATTATGTAAAAAAAGGTGATATCTTAATCGAAATTGATAACTCAATTCAATTAAGAAGGCTTGCACAAGCAAAAAATCAATTGTCTTTTATTGAAACTGTTTATCAAAAACAAAAAAGAGTTTGGGATAAAAAAGTCGGCTCTGAGATAGAATTTTTGAAGGCTAAAAACGATTACGAAAATATGCTTGAAAACATTAAGCTAATTGAAGAAGAAATTTCTATGCTAAATGTTAAAGCACCTTTTTCTGGTGTGGTGGATATGGTTTCTCCTAAAGTTGGAGAGGCTGTAGCACCAGGAATGGGTGTTATTAGGCTTGTTTCAAATTCTAATTTACAGATTAAAGTAGATTTCGCTGAAAATTATTTAACCAATTTTCATAAAGGTGACAAAGTACAGGTCTATTTCCCTGATGCAGATATCGACACTCTTAATTTAAAAATATCTACTATATCGAAATCAGTAGATACTAAGAAAAGAACTGTAACTGCATTTATTAGTGTTCCTTCTAATAGTAATATTACTCCAAACATGATAGCTGTTACTAGATTTAACGACTACTCTTTAGATTCTGCAATTGTGATACCAATTAATACTATCCAAAAATCTAATACTGGAAACTATGTTTATGTAGTTGATGAAGATTCAAATGGAAATAAAATTGCAAAAAGCAAAGTGGTAAAAACAGGCGAGTCATATCAAGATAAAATTGTTGTTCTAAGTGGATTAGAAGTTGGTGAAGAGCTTGTTACTACTGCATCGAGCAATGTTCGAGAAGGTAAATTAATTGAAGTAATTAAATAATAAAGATAAAAATGGATAAAAATTTTAAACCGACCACATGGGCAATTAACAACACCTCGACGGTGTTTTTAATTGGATTCTTCTTGGTAGTTGGCGGGCTAATGTCTTACTTGAGCCTCCCCAAAGAACAGTTCCCAGAAATAGTGCTTCCAACAGTATATGTTGGTACTCCATATCCTGGTACATCTCCTACTGATATGGAAAACCTAATAACACGACCAATCGAAAAAGAAATAAAATCGGTTGTAGGCGTAAAAAAAATCAAAAGTAATTCTATTCAGGATTATTCGGCAGTAACGGTTGAATTTAATTCGGATATTGAGCCTAGCATAGCAAAACAAAGAATTTCTGATGCAGTTGATAAAGCAATGAGCGAATTACCAACTGATTTGGATCAAGACCCCTCGGTCCAAGAAATAGATTTTTCTGAGTTTCCAATTATGTTTATTAATATATCTGGTCCTTATGACTTGGATATCATTAAAAGTTATGCAGAAGATATTGAAGATAAAGTAGAGCAATTAGCTGAAATCACTAGAGCAGACATGGTTGGTGATCTTGAAAAAGAAATTAAAGTTGATGTTGATATTTATAAAATGCAATTAGCTGGAGTTTCTTTTAATGATATAAGTAATGCTATTAGAAATGAAAATATTAACCTTTCAGGTGGTAATTTAGATGTTGGCAAGTTAGAACGAACTTTAAGAGTAGTTGGTGAATTTAACTCAGTTAACCAAATTGAAGATATTATTGTTAAAGGCTCTCAAGGAGCAGCGGTTTACTTGCGAGATATTGCAAATATTTCTTTGACTGATGCCGATAGAGAAAGCTATGCAAGGTTAAATAGAGATCCTGTAATAACCTTAAATATAATAAAAAGAAGTGGTGAAAATTTAATTTCTGCTGCTGATCAAATTGCAGTTATTATTGAAGATCTAAAATCAAATAAATTCCCTGATGATTTAAATGTAGTTATCACAAGTGATTTATCCGTAAATACTAAAACTTCGATTAATGAATTAATCAATTCTGTTGTTCTTGGATTTTTACTTGTTACTATCGTTCTACTTTTCTTTATGGGAGTTAGAAATGCTTTGTTTGTTGGCTTGGCCGTTCCTCTCTCTTCGGCACTTGCATTTATGATAATTCCTAATTTTGACTTTACATTTAATATTGTAGTGACATTTTCATTTTTGTTAGCTTTGGGTATATTAGTTGATAATGCAATTGTAGTTATCGAAAATACTTACAGGCTTTATACAGTAGAAGGTAAAACAAGAAAAGAGGCAGCAAGAATTGCAGCTGGCGAGGTATTTTCTCCAGTATTGGCTGGAACTATTACGACAATAGCACCATTCTTCCCATTACTATTTTGGCCTGGTTTGATGGGCGAGTTTATGTTCTTTATGCCAGCGACATTAATTATAGTTCTAGCAGCTTCTCTTTTTGTAGCATTTATACTAAACCCTGCATTTGCAGTTGTTTTCATGCAAAAGCCTAGAAAAGAAGAGAAAGCCCAACAAACTAAAAATCCAATGTTCAATATGATTATTATATCTGTATTAGGTGTTTTATTAGGTTTAATAGCACATCAGTATGATAACAGTGTATTGGGTAATTTAAGCTTTTTGTTTGTTGCCATTTGGTGGTTCAATAAATTTATACTAGAACCATTTATGATAGAGCCATTTCAAAAATATGTTATTCCATTTGGAATGAATACTTACCGAAATTTGATTGCGTGGACTTTGCAAGGAAAAAGACCATGGTTGCCAATAATTTTCACAGTGTTCTTACTTTTTGCTGGAATAATTCTTACAGTACTAAACCCTTCAAAAGTTGAATTTTTCCCATCACCAGATCCTAACACTGCAAACGTATATATTGAATTACCAATTGGCACTAGAGCAGAAGTTACTGACTCAATAACTTCCGTTGTAGAAGACAAAGTATTTCAAATTGTAAAAAATGATATGGATATTGTTAAATCAATTCAATCAAATGTGGGAATTGGTGCGGGTGATCCTCAAAATCCTGATAGAACGGTTAAACCCCATAAAGGAAAAGTAACTGTTTCTTTTGTTGAATTTGGCAAAAGAGATGGTAAATCTACGAACAAAGTGCTAACTTCAATTAGAAATACTATAAAAGGTTTCCCTGGAACTTCAATGAGAGTTGAACCTGAACAAGCAGGGCCACCAACTGGTAAACCAGTGAATATAGAAATAAGTGGAGATGATTTTGATAAGCTTGTAGATATAAGCGAGAATTTCAGAACTTATATTATTGATTCATTAAGAGTAGAAGGAATAGAGAACCTAAAATCAGACTTGGAATTAAACAAACCTGAGATAATTGTAGATATTAATAGAGAAAAAGCAAATAAAGAAGGCGTTTCTGCTATGCAAATTGCTTCGACATTAAGAACTGCACTTTATGGTTCAGATGTTTCTAAATACAGATTAGGTGAAGACGATTATGATATTGTAGTAAGAGCTAGCGAAGATTACAGAACTCAAATACCTTCTTTAATGAATTTATTAATATCATTTAGAGAGCCAACTGGTAGCTTTAGAGAGATTCCTATTTCTTCTATTGCTGACATCAGGTACGATGCATCTTATGGAGGTATCAATAGAATTGGGCTGAAAAGAGTTGTAACACTATCTTCAAATGTATTGGAAGAAGAAGGTTATAACGCCAATGAGATTAATGCTGAAATAAGAGCAGCGGCAGTCAATTTTGAAATGCCCGAAGGTTATGAAATAAATCTAACTGGGGAGCAAGAAGATCAAAAAGAAACTACTGATTTCTTGGGAGTTGCCTTTGGTCTATCAATCGGATTGGTACTTATTGCTTTAATGATAATGTTTAACTCCCTGATTAAAGTAGGAATGATATTGACCACAATTTTATTTTCGATAGTTGGTGTGCTTATGGGCTATGCTTCTACAGGTATGGATATAATTATTGTGATGACCTTAGTTGGAATTATCGCATTAGCAGGGATAGTTGTTAATAACGGTATCTTGTTAATCGAGTTTATTGATGAGATGAAATCTCGTGGTAAAACTATGAGGCAAGCAATTCTTGAAGGTGGTTCAGTTAGGTTTACACCAGTTATCCTTACTGCTTCTTCAACTATGTTAGGGTTGATACCTTTAGCATTAGGTATGAACATTGATTTGTATTCATTCCTAGAAAATTGGGATCCTCAAATTAATTTCAATGGTAATGATAATACTGCTTTTTGGTCGCCACTTTCTTGGGCAATTATATTTGGATTAACTTTTTCAACAATATTAACATTAATTGTTGTTCCAGCTATGTATGATATACAATATGTATTTTTACTGAAATACAAGTTCTTTAGAAACCGAGGAGATTGGGTTTTACAAGCACTATTTAAAATTATATTTGGTAAACTGCCAAAATTAAGTTAAACACTAATTGCAGAAGCCTCCTAATTAAGGGGGCTTTTTTTTGTCAAAAATTTTGTATATCTTTAAAAATTATAATATCACACGAAATGCAAAATAAACGTTACATAAAAAATCGATTTGCCCTTGATTCTGCTCTAGTTGGAGTTTGGGAGTGGGACTACGAGACTAATTCATTGTCTTGGGATGATAATATGTTCAAAGTTTATGATGCTGATCCTAATGAATTTGACGGAGCATATAATGCTTGGGCATCTAGAGTTCACCCCGCAGATATAGATACACAAGTAAAACTTCTACAAACATGTATTGATAATAATTCAATATTTGATACAGAGTTTAGAATTTTTGATTCTAAAGGAAACATAAAATATATTATTGCAAAGGCTAAATTATTTTATGATACCGATTTAAAGCGTAATGTGATGTTAGGTACAAACTGGGATGTAACAAATTTCAAACAAAAGGATATTGAATATCAAGAATCTTTAAAAAAGTTTGAAATTATTTTCCACAAAGCACCAATTGGAAAAGCATTAGTTTCTCTTCAAGGAAAATGGCTTGATGTTAATGATAGCCTCTGTAAATACCTCGGGTACTCAAAAGATGAATTATTGAAGCTATCTTTTCAGGAGATTACCCATCCAGATGATTTAAATGAAGATTTAAATAATGTAAATGATCTTCTCGAAGGCAAGATAGAAGATTACAGTATGGAGAAAAGATATGTTAAGAAAGACGGTAAGATTGTATGGTCAATGCTTAATGTTTCTTTGATGAGAGATCACGATAATAAACCTTTGTACTTTATCTCTCAAATTTCTGACATTGACAATGTTAAAGTACTAAATAATACTTTAGAAGAAAAAAACAATAAATTAGAAGAGATTTCAAAAGATCTTGAATTTAAGGTTGAACAACTTGAAGAATTTTCTAGAATTGTAGCCCATAATTTAAGAGGTCCATCTTCCAATATAATAAATACTATCAGCTTTTATCATAGCAAGTTAATTGATGAAAAAGAAGCATTTGAACTTCTAGGTATATCATCAGAAGCACTAGCTTCAACTCTCGCTAATTTAAACCAAATTTTATTTGTCAGATTAAAAGATGAAATCCCTTCAGAAGAAATTGAATTTCAATCTATTTGGGATAAAGCTAAAAAATTACTATTCCAACAGATTAAAGAAACAAAACCAAACATTAGCTTTAATTTCAAAATAGCTAAGGTTGAGTATTTTTTGCCTTATATCGAAAGTATATTTTACAATTTGTTAAGCAATTCTTTGAAATACCGCAAAAAAGATATTCAATTAGAAATTAATGTTGAAACCTACCAAGAAGATGGCTGGGTTTATTTAATCTATCAAGATAATGGTCTTGGAATTGATTTAGAAAAACACAGTAAAAAATTATTTCAATTCAGCCAAACAATCCATTCAGGTTTTAAAGGAACAGGTGTTGGGATGTTTATTACTAAAGCACAAGTTGAAAGATTAGGAGGCACTATTACTCCAATTAGCGAACTCGGTAAAGGATTAAAATATATAATTAAATTAGTGAGAATTAAATTATGAATACAAAATTATTAAATATTGGTTATGTAGATGATGATGTTGTCTTTCAAGTACTTATTAAAAGATTAACCAAACATTTCAACTTGGTAAAGAACATTATCCAATTTTATAATGCGAAAGATGCATTAAATTTCTTGAATAAAAATATTGATAACCATGACAAGTTACCAGACTTACTTTTTGTGGACTTGAATATGCCTGTTATGGATGGCTGGGATCTCGTTGATGAATTAATCAACATTGAAAACAATAAACCATTACCAATTAAAATTTACATCTGTAGCTCCTCTGAATCTTTAAAGGATAAAGAAAAATTTAAAAAATATTCAAGATTGGAGCAATATGTTGTAAAACCATTAACCAAAAATACAATGGAAAAATTACTACATGACGTTACGTTACATTAGATTCAAATTAGTTAATTTTTTAACCCCAATACTCCCTGTCTAAACTTCTATACTGTATAGCCTCTGATATATGGGAGGCTTCTAATTTTTCTGAGCCAGCCAAATCTGCGATAGTTCTTGAAACTTTTAATATTCTATCGTAAGCCCGAGCAGACAAACCTAATTTTGACATTGCCATTTTTAATAAGTTTTGTGAAGAATTATCTAATGTGCAGAACTGTCTGATTAGTTTTGTGCTCATATCTGCATTTTTATAGATACTATCATATTCCTTAAATCTATTTGCTTGTATGGCTCTTGCAGTAATTACACGCTTTCTAATCTCAATAGATGATTCACCTTCTCTTTTAGAAGAAAGCTCTTCATACTTTACGGCTGGAACCTCTACATGAATATCGATACGGTCTAATAATGGACCAGAAATTTTACCTAAATAATTTTTAATCTGCTGTGGCGATGAATTTGTTTTCTCTAATGTTTCTCCATCTGGTGTTGGGTTCATCGAGCATACTAGCATAAAATTAGCTGGGAACTCAACATTTTCTCTTGTTCTCGAAATAGCAATGCTTTTATCTTCCAAAGGTTGCCTCATAACTTCTAAAACATTTCGAGCAAATTCAGGAAGTTCATCTAAAAACAGCACTCCATGATGTGCCAAAGAAATTTCTCCAGGTCTAATTTTTGCCATTCCACCCCCAACCAATGCCGCATTTGAAATAGTATGATGAGGAGATCTAAATGGACGTATTTTTATAAGTGATTGATCGCTACCAAGCATTCCAGCAACCGAATGTATCTTAGTTGTTTCTAAAGATTCGTCTAGTGTTAGTGGAGGTAAAATGCCGGGGATTCTCTTCGCAATCATTGTTTTTCCAGAACCTGGAGGCCCTATCATTAAGATATTATGACCACCCGCTGCGGATATTTCCAATGCCCTTTTAACAGCTTCTTGACCCTTGACATCTGCCAAATCTAAATTAGCAAGGTCTTCGGCATTATCAAACAAATTATCAAGGTCAATTTTAAGTGGGTTTATTTCATAAACACCTTTTAAATATTCCAATGTTTCTTTTAATGAATCTACAGCAATTACATCTAGTTTGCCTGTTAATGCTGCTTCTTCAGCATTTGCTTTTGGCAATATAATCCTTTTAAAACCTTTTTTAGATGCTTCTATTGCTATTGGCAAAACTCCTCTTACTGGTCTTAATGTACCTTCTAAAGATAATTCTCCCAATATAATTGTATGTTCTATCTCTTTCTGTGGGATAATTCCCATTGATATTAATATTCCAATTGCTATTGGCAGGTCAAAACCAGATCCTTCTTTACGAACATCAGCAGGTGCCAAATTAATTGTAACCTTTTTATTCGGAAAAATTAAATCTGAATTTTTAATAGCTGCAGTAACCCTTTCACGTGATTCTTTTACTGCAGAATCTGGTAAACCAACAATTACCATAGATGGCAATTGGGCATCAAGATGGGTTTCAATTTCTACTGTAAAGGCATTAATTCCATAAACAGAAGAAGAATATACTTTTGAATACATAAGAACCTATTTTTTTTAATTAAACATCATTTACTAAATCATAATTTTTGAAGCCACCAATTAGCTCTCCACCTAAAAAAGTTTTTTCAAACCAATCTAAGGCTCGATACTTAAACCTCTCATGTTTATGAAGTTCTCGCATCGGACTTGGCTTGCCGCTCATTTGTAATTTATCAGCCCAATCGAATTTTGCAATCATTGCCTCCATTACCTTTGGGTGCGTATCTTTAAAGCTATCTGCAAAATCCAGTGGTCCAAAATCAAACAACTTTGCTTTGCTATCATAATCTTGATTAGCTTTATCCTTTCCCCAATGTACGGAATTTAATGCCTTCATTTTATTACGCATTAGGTGTGGTGGGCGTACCCAACCATAATGATAAATCTCTGCATCAACCTTAGCAACTCGCAATTTTCTCGTACCTTCTTCTTGATGTGGGTCTTCTAATGTTTTAGCCCATCTGAAAGATTGAGCTGATTGCCACGAATGTATGTCGGGAGAATTTTTTACAACTCTAATTTCATTTGGATACCAAGCATGGGAGCGAAAATAGTGATTGTAGTCACCCCAAAAATGTTTATACTTAAATAGTAAACCTTCTATTCTTTCATCGTTTTGCAATTCTTCGCAACGCTTAGCCACAGTATCTAAATATTTTTCGTGAACAACTTCGTCTGCTTGAACATAAAAGCACCAATCACCTTTACAATAAGATTTTGCGAGATTTGTTTGCAGTGCATTTATTTTACCTTTTTTCCAATATTTCTCTTCCCAAACAGTATCAATTATTTTTATTTTAGAAGAGTTAATTGATTCAATTATTTCTCGTGTTGAATCATCATCATCTCCTTTACCTACTGCTACAACAAATTCGTCACAGATTGGCAGAATCGATTCAATTGATTCTTTAACTGGATAATATAACTTATCACCATTTCTTACAAAGGAAAAACCTGATATTTTCATATAACAAATTTAATAAAATAATTTTTTCTTTTTAGTATTGAAGTATATTTTACCACTTATGGTAACAAATGGTAACACTTGGTAACACTTTTTCGCTTTTTTCAAAGTCCTCACCCTTCAGGGGGAGGATTTAGGTGGGGGCTAACCTTTTTTAGCCGAAAGCTACGCAACCAATAACAAAATACTAGAAAACGGTTTACCCATATTTTGCAAACCGTTTATAAAATATTGGGGTTTTAATTTGGATTTTATTAGATTACGTTAAACATATTGCTATAAATGCAATAATCTTAGTCAAAGGATTAAAATATAAGCAAATTTGAAAAAGGAGAAAGGAAACCTTCAAGAGAGCAAGTCTTGAAATTTGCAGAACTTTATAAGTTACCTCAAAATGACTTAATAATATCTTGGCAAAGCGACAAAGTCGCTTATGATTTAATACAAGAAGATGCAGAAGAAATTTTAAAGGTGGCTAAAGTTAAATATCTTAAAACCATAAAAAAATGAAAAAGAATTTATTATCACTTTTTACAGGTTGTGGAGGAATGGATATTGGTTTTGAAGGCGGATTTAAAGTTCCAAAAGCAACAATAAATACTGACATACACAAAGACTGGATAGAAAGAGAAGATAATATTTACTACTATCTGAAAGAAACTTTTTTTGAAACAAAATTCGCAAATGATATTAGTGAACACGCTAAAATTGCTTGGAATGATTATTTTTCAAAAAAAAGAGGTTACGATTTGAATGGAACTTTCAAAGTTGGTAGTATCGTAGATATTGTAAAAGAATACCGTAGTGGAAATAAAAAAGTATTTCCAGAGAATGTTGAAATTGTTACAGGAGGCTTCCCTTGTCAAGATTTTAGTGTTGCAGGAAAACGTAATGGTTTTAATTCACATAAAGACCATCACGGTAATATTATAGATTCAGACATTCCAACTGAGGAAACAAGAGGAAAACTCTATATGTGGATGAAAGAAGTTGTAGAAATTACATTACCCAAAATTTTTATTGCCGAAAATGTAAAAGGATTAGCTAATTTAGGTGAAGTAAAAGATATTATTCAATCAGATTTTTCAAATATCAACGGAGATGGTTATTTAGTTTTATCACCAAAAGTTTTACACTCTGGACAATATGGAGTACCTCAGTCAAGAGAGCGTATTATATTTATTGGCTTTAAAAAATCAACATTAACAAAAGAAGCATTAGTTGAACTTTCAAAAACAGACATCGCAGAGGAATTTAATCCTTATCCAGTCGCTACTCATAGACTAAACGGAGAAATACACTATACATCTGTTGAACATTTAATGAAAATATTTACTAAAAGTAGAGAAGTTTTATTAGACTTAAAAGAACCAGATACGACATCGGATTTTTCCCAAATGTTCTTTTCAAAGGCAAAATTTATGGGAGTGCATTGTCAAGGGCAAAAGGAAATAGAGTTAGATAAACTTGCACCAACAATTCGTGCTGAACATCACGGAAACATTGAATTTAGAAGATTAAGTATCGAAAATGGTGGTAAAAAAACAAAAGAATTAAAAAAAGGTTTAAAAGAAAGACGATTGACTTTAAGAGAATGTGCACGAATTCAAACATTTCCTGACGATTTTAATTTTGTAATTCCCATGAACGAGAATAAAACAAAATTTTCCGTCAGCCCTTCTGTTGGTTATAAATTAGTTGGTAATGCAGTTCCTCCTCTTTTAGCATATCATATTGCAAAAAAGATAGAAGCCAACTGGAAAATTTACTTTGAAAAGAAATAAAAAATAAATGGATGAAACTCAAAATTTACTTAACTCGTTTCTAATGGTTTATTTCTATAAAATAGAAAACGAATTAAATACAAAGGCAAATGGACTTGAAAGTGTAAAATTTCAATCTGAAGAAGCAAATACAGATGAACATTTAAAAAAATATTTTCAAGATTTTTTGCTAAAAAACAATGATATATCAGATGTTCAACTGAAAAGATTGGCAGTTAAAATAGATTTAGAAGAACATACAATCGACATCGAAAAATTAAAGTTATATAAAATCACAAACGTATTATTACCTGAACAATTAAGTCTAGTACAAAAAAAGCATATTACGGAATCTAAAAAATCTGTTTATACTAGTCCTGATTTGTATTTAGAAATAACCGATGGAAAAAATATTTACTTTGAATCAGTTGAATTAAAATCTACAAAAGATAATAATATACCTGGTTCAAGTGTTCAACAAGTATCTCCTTTTGAATGGGTAATATTTGTAAAACGTAATAAAGAAAAAGTATCAGTAACGACGGGGTTTTATATTAATAGTATAACTGAGAAATTACCCTTTCCTGATAGAAGCCCACGACCACAAATAGGCTTTAAAACATTATTAGACTGGAATAAAAAATACAGAAAAGTTAATAATGATATTTTGACAATTGAAAGTATCACAGGAATAAATAATGAAAAAATCAAACTACTAACAGATTGGCAAGACTTTTTAGCGACTGAATGGTTGGAAATAATCAAAGCGGAAGAAAGTCGTAATAATGAAAAATGGTTTAATAATGCAATCAGAAAATTTGCTTTAAAGTATTTAGAATATACTACAACGCTAACTGATCAGGAAAGAGAAAAATTAAAAAGTAATTTGAAAAAACGAATAAAATAACTAGTTATTAATAAAGCACTGACACACAACGGTTAGTATATAAAAAAACGAATAAATGACAGAATTAGAACTAATAATTGACCTACACAAATGTTCTGAAAGACAAGGGCCAGGAAGCGAAAGTGACACGCTAAGAGCACTTGATTTATTGAATTTGCCAACTGACCAAATTATGAAAGTTGCAGACATTGGTTGTGGTACAGGCGGTCAGACGATTTCACTTGCCAAAAACTTGAACGGAAAAATAACCGCTGTCGATTTGTTTCCAGAGTTCTTGGATGAACTTAATGAAAAATCTCATAAATTAGGATTGACTGAAAAAATTGTTACACTTGAAAAATCAATGGAGGATTTGCCATTTGATATGGGTGAATTTGACCTCATTTGGTCTGAAGGTGCGATTTATAATATTGGATTTGAAAATGGGCTAAAAAAATGGAAGGACTATTTAAAAGTCGGAGGCCATTTAGCTGTAAGTGAAATCACTTGGATAACTCAATCTAGACCAAAGGAAATAGAAGACTTTTGGAAAGCTGAATATCCTGAAATTGATACTGCTTCTAATAAAGTCAAACAATTAGAAGATAATGGTTATACCCTTATTGGTTATTTCTACCTAAATCAAGAAAGTTGGATAGAAAACTATTACGAACCAATGATAGCAAGATTTGAGACTTTTCTAAAACGCAACGGCAATTCAGAACTTGCTAGAAAAGTGGTTGAAGAGCATAAGTCTGAAATCAAATTGTATCAAAAATTCAAGGATTATTATAGCTACGGGTTTTACTTAGCAAGAAAGAATTGAAAAAAGCAGCTGCGAAAAATATAGTGATATTAATGGATCATCTGACCCTTCTTTTATAGGTGATGACACAATAGAATAGTCCAGAAGACTTTTTTTACAACCCGTATCTGCTTGGCATATACAGTAGTTTATTTCTTTTTTTTTCTATATTTGTATCAAATCAATATAATAATGGTAGATAATAGCAAGTGCTTTTATTTATACCTTTGGAAACCATAAGAAATGAAAATATGAAACTAATATTAATAATTTTAACAATTGTGCTATTTACAGCAGACTCATTTTCACAATCTAATTGTGTAATTGAAAGTGAGTATGAAAAGATATTCAAGATTCAGAAAATGAAATACGGAGAAGAAGAATATTTATTGAAAACAGTTAATGTAATTAATGCTTCTTCTTGTTTTTCGGAATTGGTAAATAACAATGGACAATATATTAATTATTTGAGAACACATTTTTCAGATAACTCAAACTATGATAATTTGACGTCAATTATGGATACCATTGAACTTCAACATGAGTTTATAAAATCACTTAAAAACGATAGTTCATTCAATGAGGTAATGAATATACTCACCAAAAAGATTACAGATAAATCGAATTATATTCCCGACACCATTTCAGTAGATGATTTATTAAACATAGCGGTTAAATATTTTTCTATTATTAAAATAAATAAAGATGGTTACTATGTTGGTAAAGTATGTGCTGGAATTAATGGAATAAAACAAACAGAAAAAGAAAGAAAACCTCAAATTGAAGCATTTTGTTTTACTACATTATTGAGTAATTATAAAGGAGAGCAGTTCGATATGTATAGTGAATTTGTAAAAGGGATTAAAGAACTGTATAAAATCAATTTAGGAATAGAAAATGACGATAGACTTTTAAGAGCTCAAGGAGCAATGTATATGTTTATGAAAAACAATGACAAACTGAAAGAACTATTACTCTCTGAATACGACAATAAAAAAGAATAT
This sequence comes from Candidatus Kapaibacterium sp., assembly GCA_028376765.1. Lineage (GTDB taxonomy): Bacteria > Bacteroidota > Ignavibacteria > Kapaibacteriales > UBA2268 > JAJRPT01. The sequence goes on along the minus strand of JAONBD010000013.1, from coordinate 17,917 downwards.
TTACCATTTGTCTTAAAATTGAATTAATTATATTTGCCAACAAAAGCTATACCCCATCAGGTTTTTAGTGGCAAATAGAATGAAAAAGTAAAGTAAAAAACTAAATAATTAATTTAGTAGTAAATTATTTAACTTTGAAAAAATCATCTTATTAAAAAAAAACTTATGAGCACTCAAAAATTAACAATTGTAGCAAGAATATTAGCTAAACCAGAAAAAAGAGAACTAGTAAAAAAAGAACTAATTAAATTAATTGACACTACCAGAGCAGAAAAGGGTTGTGTTAACTATGACCTGCACCAAGATAATGAAAACGATAATCTCTTTTTATTCTATGAAAATTGGGAAACTAGAGAATTATGGCAGTCTCATATGAACAATTCTCATTTAAATAGATATATGGACGCAACCGATGGTGCAGTAGAAGAATTTATACTACACGAAATGACTCAAATAAAATAAGGTCAGTTAAAATTCCTATCTGAAAAAATAATTAACTATTAGATTTAGTTTGAAAAACAATCCCCATATTACGCAAAAAAGGATGCTAATTAAGCATCCTTTTTCTATTTAATAATTGCAGAAAAGAAACTAGTTTTTATAATTTCGCCATGAAATGTTTAACATCCTAGCTGCTTTTGCCTCATCTAATCTTCTTAAGTGAGTACTGTGTGGAGCTGTTTTTACTAGCTCAGGATTTTCTTCAACTTCCTTTGCGATAGAGATCATGGCATCAGCAAATTCATCAAGGTTTTGCTTGTTTTCAGTTTCTGTTGGCTCTATTAACATTGCCTCTGGCACAGTAATAGGGAAATAAACAGTTGGGGCATGGAAACCATAATCCAGTAATCGTTTTCCAATATCCTTTGTATTAGCACCCTGTTTTTTCTGGCGATTACCACTTATAATAAACTCGTGCATACAGTGGTCATCAAAAGGAACATCAAAGTATTTATCAATCTTTCTGAAAAGATAATTTGCATTGATAACAGCATTTTCACTTACTGCTCTCATACCAGTTTTACCAAGCATTCTCATGTAGGTATATGCTCTAACAAGCACCCCAAAATTACCATTAAAAGTATGGAATCTTCCTATAGACTCTGGTCTATCATTTTCAAGAGAATATTTATTATCTTCAAAGCGAACTTGTGGGACTGGCAGGTAATCTCTTAGTCGTTCACTTACACAAACTGGTCCAGATCCAGGTCCACCTCCACCGTGTGGAGTAGAAAAAGTTTTGTGCAAGTTAATGTGAACACAATCGAAACCCATATCACCCGGTCTAGCTAAGGTAAGAAGAGCATTGAAGTTAGCTCCATCCATATACATTAAACCACCACATTCATTAATTAGCTCACGTACTTTTAAAATTTGCGATTCAAATAATCCAACAGTAGATGGATTTGTAATCATAAATCCAGCAACATGATTTCCAAGTCTTGATTTTAGGTGTTCAATATCAATTCTACCACTTTCGTTGGTTTTGATAGTATCAACCTTATAACCTGCAATTGCAGCCGAAGCAGGGTTAGTACCATGCGATGAATCTGGGACTAAGATGGTATCTCTAGCTGTATCATTTCTATGCTGATGGTAAGCTCTAAACATATAAATACCAGTTAGTTCTCCTTGAGAGCCAGCCGCTGGCTGTAGAGAAACACCCTGCAAGCCTGTAATTTCTTTTAGCATTTCGCCTAATTCGAACATTAGTTGAAGAGAGCCTTGAGAAAACTCATCATTTGTAAGTGGATGAGAAGACGCAAATCCTGGTAAAGCTGCAGTTTTTTCATTTATTTTAGGGTTGTATTTCATGGTACAAGAACCAAGAGGATACATTCCTTTTTCAATATTAAAATTTTGGTGAGCCAAATGCTGAAAATGTCTAGCTACTTCAATCTCTGAAGTTTCAGGCAATCTTGCATCTTTTTTTCTAGCAAATTTATTAGGTATGCCTTCTGATAAAGGCACATCAATTTTTGGTAAAGTGTAGGCTTTTCTGCCTACAACCGATTTTTCAAAGATCAATTTTTCCATTAAAAAAACCTTATTACTTTATTAATTTGAGACAACTTTTTCAAGGGCATTTTTTGCAGCGTCTTGTTCTGCCGATTTCTTGGACTTACCTTGACCTTGTCCAATCTGACTATTATTAACGTACACTCCAACCAAAAATTCTTTATTATGATCTGGACCACTCTCTTTTAATACCTCGTAAGTAGGAGATATTTTTTCGAGTGCTTGATATTTTTCTAGTAAAGAACTTTTATAATTTTTATTAATCTGGTCTTTAAAATTCTTCATAATAGGTAACATCTTATTATGAACAAATTCTTTAGTCTTTTCGATTCCCCTATCAAAATAAATAGAAGCTATCAAAGCTTCCATTACATCGGACATAATGGAGTCAAACCCTTTTTTCAGATGCTTTTCTGCATGCTGTCCAATTTTTAAGAATTGATCTAGATTCAAGCTCTTTGCACACTTGGCAAGAGTAGTATTTTTTACAAATGCAGACCTCATTTTAGTAAGATCTCCTTCCTGTCCCTTTGGCAATGTAGAAAATAAATATTCGCCAATAAGCATCCCAAGTATTGCATCACCAAGATATTCTAGCCTTTGGTTTGATGAAGCAATGTCATTTTCTCTTAAAATAGATCTATGCGAAAAAGCTTGCTCGTAATACCTAACTTCAGATATTTTAAAACCAAGAATTTTCTCTAGCTCATTTTTTTGATTTTTATCAAAAAATCCAACCTCGGGGAATAGCTCCACTAGATTGGATTTTTGAATTTTCTTTTTAAATATCCCTTCAAAAAGGTTGATTAAAATTGCCATTAATATCTTTTAAAACAAATAGAAGCATTATGACCACCAAAACCAAATGTATTGCTTAGTACTGCATTTACATTTGAACTAATTGAATTGTTTGGGATATAGTTCAAATCACATTCTGGATCAGATTCTTGATGGTTAATTGTAGGTGGAAGTACACCTTCAACAATAGCTTTTACAGATGCTACTGCTTCAATAGCTCCTGCTGCTCCAAGTAAATGACCTGTCATTGATTTTGTTGAGCTAACTGGAATATCGTAGGCTCCTTTTCCAAATACATTTTTAATAGCCATAGTTTCAAACTTGTCATTAAAATATGTAGATGTTCCATGAGCATTAATATAGCCAATATCACTTGGACTAATATCCGAATCTTTTAATGCTTGCTTCATAGATCTTACAGCACCTTCACCACCTTCGGCAGGTTTAGTGATATGGTGAGCATCGTCAGTTAAGCCAAAGCCAGCAAGCTCTGCATATATTTTAGCCCCACGAGCTTTTGCATGAGCCTCTGTTTCGATTACTAATGTAGCGGCACCCTCTCCAATCACAAAGCCATCTCTTCTTTTGTCGAAAGGTCTTGATGCAGTTTCAAATTCGTCATTATTTTGTGACAATGCTTTCATCGCATTAAAGCCACCAACTCCCATCGGGCATACAACAGCCTCCGATCCACCAACTACCATCATATCAGCATCACCTCTCTGAATTAGCATTAATGCATCAGCAAGTGAGTGCGAAGATGTTGCACAAGCCGAAACCTGTGCATAGTTAGGGCCTTTAAAACCATATCTTATGGCTACATGACCAGCTGCTATATCCGAAATTAACATTGGAACAAAAAATGGAGAAATTCTATCAGGTCTTCCATCTCTTTTATAGAGATTTTCTTGCTGATGATGATAAGTCCACATCCCACCAATTCCAGAACCAATAGTCACCCCTACCCTTTCAAGATCAATATTTTCAAGATCTAGATTTGCATCTTTAATTGCTTCATCAGAAGCGACCAAAGAATACTGAGTAAAAGGATCCATTTTTTGAACATCCTTTCTGTTAATCACCTCACTTGGATCGAAGTCTTTAACTTCACAAGCAAATTTTGTTTTATAATCGCTTGCGTCAAATTTGGTGATTAAAGCAGAACCACTTTTACCTGATTTTAAAGAAGTCCAATAGTCATTCACATTGTTGCCTATTGGAGTAACTGCACCAAGTCCAGTAATTACTACTTTTGGAAAATTATAATTTGCCATAAGGTTTTTTGGTATTAACCAACTTTCTCATTCAAAAATGATAATACGTCACCAACTGTTTGGATTTTTTCTGCTTCATCGTCTTCGATAGTTAAATCAAATTCTTTTTCGAATTCCATGATTAACTCAACTGTATCCAATGAATCTGCTCCAAGATCTTTTGTGAAAGATGCAGCTTCAACTACTTGTGATTGTTCAACACCTAGTTTGTTAACAATTATCTCTGTTACTTGTGCTTTGATATCAGCCATTTTTATACCTTTAAAATTTATTAATAGTTTATTATTTACATTGCCAATCCACCATCAACATGGATTACTTGACCAGTAACATAGCTAGACGAATCAGAAGCAAAAAATGCTACAACTTCTGCTACTTCTTCTGGTTTTGCTCCACGCTTTAGCGGAATATTATTTAAAAAAGCGTTCAATTGATCTTCTGTCAATTTTGCTGTCATTTCGGTTTCTACATAACCAGGCGATACAAGGTTTACCAAAATATTTCTTGATGCAAACTCTTTTGCTAGAGACTTCGTAAGACCCTGCAAGCCAGCTTTTGCAGCAGAGTAATTAACCTGCCCAGCATTACCAGTTGTTCCAACAATTGAACCGATATTAATTATTCTTCCTATCCTTTGGGAAAGCATAATTCTTGAAACATGTTTACATGTATTAAAAACACCTTTAAGATTTATGTTTAAAACATTATCCCAATCGTTTTCATTCATTCGTAAAAGCAAGTTATCTTTAGTGATTCCAGCATTATTTACTAAAATATCTATTCTTCCAGCTTCTTTGTGAATTTCTTTAATCACATCGCCAACATTTTCGAAAGATGCTATATCACATTTTTTGAAAATAAGGTCAGTTTCTTCATTTGGTTCTGTTCTTCCTAATATATAAACTTTAGAACCTTCGGAATGCAACTTCTGAGCAATAGCTTTGCCTATTCCCCTAGTGCCACCTGTTACAATTGATATTTTATCTTTAATGCCTTGCATTTATTGATTTTACTTTTTAAATTTAAAATACAAAATTAAGAAATTTTTTCAATATCAGAATATTTATCATATCCACTTATAGATACATCACTTAAAGTCCTCTTTACTAAGCCTTGCAAGACCTTCCCAGGACCAAGTTCAATAAAGTTAGAAATACCTGAATCTTTCATTGCAACCAAACTCTGAGACCATTTTACAGGTGAAACCAACTGTAATTTCAATTTATCTTTAAGCAGCTGTGAATCAGTTTCAGATTCTGCATCTACATTTGTATAAATAGGGAATGATGCATCTTTAAAAGATATAGTATCCAATAGTTGAGAAAATTCGTCTCGAGCAGATTCTAATAAAGGAGAATGAAAAGCGCCACTTACTTGCAACTCTTTTACAATTCTAGCTCCAGAATCTTTAAATTTTTCAACAGAATTTTTTAAATAGTCCCTTGAACCTGATATAACCACTTGCCCAGGTGAATTGTAATTAGCTGGTACAAGTATATTCCCATTTTTTGGATCATTTAATTTCGCACAAATATCATCAATATTTTCATCGGCTAAGCCAATTATTGCGAACATTGTACCTGGCTTTTCTAAACCAGCCTTGTACATAAGCTCGCCTCTTGTGGATACAAGTTTAATTGCATCTTCAAAACCTATAACACCAGAGGAGTATAATGCACTAAGCTCACCAACTGAATGACCTGCAGCTGCAAGTACTTCAATTTTAGTTTTTAACAATTCAAATAATACTGCACTATGCAAAAATATTGCAACTTGAGTATATCTTGTTTCTCTTAATTTTTCGCTTGGACCTTCAAACATAATTTTTGAAAGATTATATCCAAGAATATCATCTGCACTATTTATTAAATCCTTAGCAACATCAGAATTGCTAAATATATCATTAGCCATTCCGACGTATTGGGAACCCTGTCCCGAAAATAAAACAACACTCATTATATACTCCACTCCATTAAGATTGCACCCCAAGTAAAACCAGCTCCAAAGCTAGATAATACTATTTTATCACCTTTTTTTAATCTTCCATCTAAATGCCATTCTGATAAACATATTGGAATAGTTCCAGCTGTAGTATTGCCATATTTATCAATATTAACCATTACTTTATCTTCACTCAATCCCATTCTTTTACCAGTTGCATCTATAATTCTTTTGTTAGCTTGATGGGGAACAAGCCAAGCTATATCATCTGAACTTAGGTTGTTTTTATCCATGATTTCTTTGGAAACATCAGCCATGCCTTTTACTGCAGCTTTAAAAACTGGTTGCCCTTCCTGATGGATATAATGACCAACCCCTTCTACTGTTTCTTTTGATGATGGCTGAAAGCTCCCACCTGAAACCTGAATTAGGTGTTTCCCACCAACTCCATCAATATTTAATATTTGATCTTGGATTCCAGAATCATCATCAGATTTTTCAATAATACATACTCCGGCTCCATCACCAAAAAGTATTGCATGTCCCCTATCATTAAAATTCATTATTGAGCTCATTTTATCAGAACCACAAAGAAGAACTCTTTTAGCCGCTCCACCTTCTACTAGTTTGCAGGCAGTAGTTAATGCAAAAAGAAAACCCGAGCAAGCAGCAGAGATATCAAATCCCCATGCTTTCTTTATTCCTAATTTGTGTTGAACAATAGCTGCTGTAGATGGGAACATGTGGTCTGGTGTTACTGTAGATACAATAACACAATCAATTTCTTGTTTATCGATACCTCTATTTTCAATAGCTTTGAGAGCGGCAGGTATTATCAAATCTGAATTTGCACCCGATTGGGCAATCCTTCTTTCTTTGATTCCAGTTCTTGATTGAATCCATTCGTCGTTGGTATCTAGGTATCTTGAAAAATAAGAGTTGGGAACCACATTTGGTGGCAGATAATGTGATAATGCTGTTATTGTTGCTGGCATATTAAATTAACCTGATAATGCTGTTTCAATTTTTTTGTTCAAATTTACAGAAATTATTTCAATTGCTCTTTTTATCATATTTTCTACTGCACGGCCAGTAGATGAACCATGCCCAATAATCACGACACCGTTTACACCAAGTAGTGGAACTCCGCCCTGCTCTTGGTAGTCAAATTCTTTAAATATATCTTTTAAAGTAGGAGCAAACATACCGACTTTCAATTTTTTATAAAGTCCTTTATCTGCATAACCTCTAATTGCTTGTTTCAAAAACACTAAAAAGCTTTCTGCAAATTTAAGTAAGATATTGCCAGTAAAACCGTCGCAAACTATGACATCAGCTTTTCCAAATAGTACGTCCCTTCCTTCAACATTACCAATAAAATTTAATTTACTAGCTTTTAATAGTTTATGAGTCGCAAGTGCAAGTTCATTTCCTTTTGTCTCTTCTTCACCTATATTCAACAAGGCAACTTTAGGATTTTCAATTTGAAACATTTCTTTGTAGTAAAGGGCTCCCATAACTGCGAACTCTTCTAAGAATTTTGGTTTAGAATCGATATTTGCACCAGCATCAAGGATTAATGTGGGTCTTTTTTCCATGGTCGGAAAGAAAGTTCCAATAGTACCACGAGAAGCTCCAGCAATTCTTCCTAATAGGATTGTTGAAATTGATAGAGTAGCACCAGTATTACCAGCAGATATAAAAGCATCAACTTTTCCTTCTTTTTGGAGTTCGATACCTTTGTATATAGATGAATTTCTTTTTCGGAGTGCAACTGTAGCTTCATCGTCCATATGAACAACTTCGCTGGTATGTACTATCTCATAATCAAGACCATCTAGGTTATGATTAGGGAGTTCTTTAGTGATAGTTTTTTCATCACCAATAAAATAAAACATGGTATTGGAATCAATACCATGTTGATTAAATCTTGCTACACCATCTAATTCGCTTATGGGAAATTTATCACTTCCCATTAGATCGATTGCAATTCTGATTTTTTTATTTTTTGAAGTCACTTCGGTTAAGAGATAGGACTATAATTAATCGAATCTTCTACCGTTGTAATAAAAGACTTTTTTATTGCCTTCTTTAATAATTGTTGCTCTATGAGGCATTTTAATCTCATTTGTAGCTGGACATACTGCTGTATCTGCTGCTTCAATTTTATAATGAGTTCTTCTTTTGTCTCTTCTCGATTTCGATATCTTACGTTTAGGATGCGCCATTTTTAAACTACCTAATTAAAATTTAATTTTTTTAAACTGCTAAATGCTGGATTTTCCTTTACCTCTTCTTTATGATTATTACTATAATCAGGATGAAGTTCAGAAAATTCCTTGTTTTTATACTTTGGAGAAATACGTTTAAGTGGTATCGCTAATATAATTTCTTGTTTTAAAATTTCATCAATAACAATTTGATTATCATCAAGTGTTATCATATCATTATCATCAGGATCAACAAAGCTTAACCCTTCTTGAGTTATTCTGAAGTGAGATTCATACTCTCCTTCTACCTCTTCTAGGTAATCTTCACCAGATCTATCACATATTGACTTTAGCTCGCCATAAAAATCGAAATGAAGTTTAAACCTTGTGTCGTTGTAAGACATTTTAGCATTTACTTCTATTTCATCTTCAAAAATGTATTCACCATCAAAGAACGCTTTACCATCAACAAAAAATTGACTGGTATATTCTCCCTTTTCAATTCCAATTACTCTGATTTTTAACATAATACACTGTTTTCCAGAGAGCTTATTTGAGAAAGATGCAAATATAAGAGATATTATTAGAAATAAAAAGCAGAAAGTGTAAAAATAACACTTCCTGCTAGATTAACTATCTCTTTTAATTCTGTTTAGTCGCAGTATCCTTGATCTAGAAAATTCTTTGCATATTTATTAGCTGGATTTATTTTACCTAGAATTTTGTACCACTTACAAGCATTTTGTAAATCTGCATCTGCTTCTGAAGAGATGTACAAATTTTGATAAGAAATTGCGGCATACAAAGCAGCCGTTTCAGATTCTGGTTGAAACTCATTCCACTTTGCTGTATGCTTAGTTAATGCTCTCCAACTTTTTTCTCCATAGATTACTCCAGCAAGCTTTGCATAAGCAGCTTTCAGAATACTAGCATCTTTTTCTTTATCAGATTTTTCAATTATTTCTTGGAAAGCAGCCTTTGCTTTTTCGTCATTTCCTCTTCCTGAATATATATCAGCAAGTGTTAGTTTCAAAGAAGGATTATCTCCGTAATCAGTCAAAGCTTTTGAAATTAAAGACTCGGCCTTCGCAAGTAATTCTTGCTTCTTTGCATCTTCGATACCCTCAACATTTGCACTATATACATAGCCAAGAGCAGAAAATCTAAGAGCAGTTGCGTTTTGGTCATCATTACATCTTTCAGTGTTTAATTTCTTTTGAAAATATTGCTCTGCGGTTGTGTAATCTTTTTTTACAAAGTACAGCTTACCTAATGCCATCATCACTCCACAATTTGCTTCAGGATTCAGCTCTATTGATTTGTTCCAAGCCTCTATCGCTTGTACTGTATCACCAATAGAAATAGCCGCTGAACCAAGCATTTTTAATTCTTTAAGCCCAAGAGTAGTATCTTGTTTTAAGCCTTTATAAGCATCTACTGCTTTTACAAAATCTTTGTTCATTACATAACATTCTGCAAGTAACATCTTTGCTTTAACCCTTACAGAGTCAATATTATTAGTTACCCAGTTCAAATGTTGAGCAGCAGAATCACATTTTCCTAAGTTAGAAAGTGATTGAGCTAAATACCATCTACCTAGTTCATCTTCCGATTTCAACTGAACAAATCTATTTAAAATTGGAGCGGCGTCTGCATCTCTTCCAGCCCAAAACAAGATTTTACCAGATTGAAATAAAGCTTTAGTATTAAAAGGATCTTCTTTTATTACTCTTTGCCATTCAATCAAAGCTCTTTTAAATAGTTCATTTGATAAATCTTGATCAAGCTCTCTATTTGCTAACCAATAATAAGAAGTAGCCAATCTGAACCTAACTTCTGTATTAGTCGAATCTAACTTTAATGCTTCAAGATAATCTGATTTTGCAAGCTCATAAATTTTACCTTGGAAATACATATTACCAGAAGTTAAATATAGACGAGGATCTTCATCATCAACATCTTTACCCCTATCTACCCATTTTTGAGCTTCTCCTATTTCACCATCTCGTATATAAGCTTCTGCATATTCAAGATATACTGGCATATACTCGTCATCTTCATCACGAGCATCTTCAAAGTACTCAAACGCATCTTCTTTATTACCCACTCTATGTGAAGCTTTTCCTAAGCCAACTAAAACTTCTGGACTATCATCATCAATTTTTTCGGCAGCTTTAAAGTATTTTAGTGATTTTTCCCATTGCTCTTGTTCATAAAATACATTTGCAGCTGTAATTTGAATTAAAAAATCAGATTTATTAGCATCAGCTACCGACTCAGCAATTGTTGCTGCATCGTCATATTTACCTTCATTAACGAAGTTCATTAAATCATTTTTGGTTTGAGCAAAAACCAAATAACTAGAAAATAGTATAATTGCGATAAATGATTTTATCATTGTACTTTTTACCTTTAGTTTGTATTTATATTCTTATTTTAATTTTCGGGGATTAATCTAAATTTAGCAAACGCTGGTACGACACCTTGATCCAAAAAATATTTTTGTACTTTGGTTTCTTGAGCTATATATTTAGAGAACCAATATGGTAGGTTCTGTCTTTCTTCTAGCATATACATAAACCAAACAAATGTGTATGGGTAGCGACCCCTAACTAAATAACTTTGATGAACTGGTACCGCTCTCTGGTATTTGCCCGTTGAATCAACGAATCCAAGAGGCAACATTTTAATACCAAGACTAGTATCAGCTTGTAAGACTTGTGACATATAAACCAAGCCAATATTACTAACAGACTCGCTGACTTTTTTCAATATTTCGCTTGTAGATTTTTCAATTTTTAAATTTTTCTTAAGAGGCTTATAATTTAATATTAGCTTCTCAAAATTGGAATTCTCTGAAGAATTTCTATCTTTTATGAAATAGTCAATATCATAGTCTATTTCCTCGTAGAAATTTTTGAAAGAATTACCATCAAGAAAAATACTTTTTATAATTGAATCTTTAGTAAATTTAATTGGGAATTCTTTGTTTACAGCAAATACCAGTGCATCCTCAGCTGCTTTAAGCCTCTGATGTGGCTCCATTCCATTTGCTTCCATCAATTGCAATTCGTCAGGCAAATAGTCACGGGCAATTATAGCAACTCGGTGTTTTGCTGCAAACAGCATCGACATTGCCGATCTTGCACTAGTAATTGTATCGGTAAGCTCCACTTTTGTATATTTTTCGAGATACATTTCTACAGCTGGAGAAATCAATTTGGAGATAGACTGGTCACAAACATAAGAGAATTTACCTGAGTTGATTGTCTCTACGTCGTTTACCTCTTTTTCTTTAAATTTATTGTCTCCACAAGAGATGATAGCTGCGATAAAAAAAATCGCAACTAACATATTTTTGTAATTAGTCACGATCATCTGCTTCATAATATCTTTTCTTTTTTGTTTTTAATAGTATTAACCTGTAAATACCAAATAGAGCGATAACAGACCCAAAAGCTAAGTCTAAATCCCTTCCTCTACCAATGCTTACAACATTTAAAACTAGAAGAAGTCCAAATATTGCTATCAGACTTCTTATTAATATGTTTATTAGTATCAATTTTTAAGTTTGAAAGTAATTGGTACTGTTACCCAGCACATAACTGGTGCGTTATTCTGTATTGCTGGTGTAAACTTGCCATAACCATTCAAGGCATCTAATGCCGCTTGATTTAAAAATTCATTATCAGAAGCTGCAACTTTTGTTTTTCTAATTGTACCATCTTTGTCAACTAATACCCTTAGTGTAACCCTTCCTTCAATTCCAGATCTTCTAGCAATATCGGGATATTTAACAAGCTTCTGTAATTTTACAAGATCAAATTCAGGGAACTTCTCTACTGGAATAAAATCACTTTCAGCAGGTTCTTCTTCTCTAACTGCAACATTAAGATCATCTGCAAATTTAATATTTTCAGAAAAATTTCCTAAATCGACACCGTCGCCACCTTCAGCTGATGCTCTAGCCATTACATCCATATCAGCAAACTCTTTAAGGTCAGGGCTAATTTCTGCATCTGGAACAGGAATTGGAGTACCAGCTCTCGCAGCTGGGCCACCTGTTACAACTGTAGGAGTTGGAGGTGGTGGTGGTAAATCTACCTTTTGCTCATCAGCTTGAGGTGGAATATCCATCATCTCCGTTTTTACAATTGGTGCCATCATTGGAGCTACAATTGTTGCTTCTTGCACCTTAGCTATTATGAAGTAAGCAGCAAAGAACAAGACTAGCAGCAATAAAGTAGTTAAAAAAGCTCTTCCAGTATATTTCTGAATTTGCTGCTTTACTTCCTGAGCACCATAGTCCGAAATCTTTGGTAATATAATTCCTTGTTGTGCCATTAGTTAGCCTCCTCAGATTCTTCATCAGAAGTCTCCATTGGTGCTTCTTCTTTAATTTTTTCTAAATCCTGCTCACTCAACTTAGCAAGCGTGAATTTTCTTTTTCTTTTAAGTGGATCACCATTTTCGTCAAGATCTTCTGCTAAACCAGCTACAATTTGACTTTCTGCAAGATTCAACTGATCTAAAATTTGAACAACTAAATTGTAGTTAGCATCAGGATGAACTTTAAAAGCTGTTATTAATTCGTTTCTTGCACTTGGCTTTAAGTTTTGCTCTGCAGCTATTCTTCTTAAATCTTTTAGATTTTCTAATGGTTCTAATTCATCTTGTTCAGCGAACCAAAATATTCTGTTATCTTCATCAACAAAAATTGTAAAAAGCAATGATTGCTTCACTTGAATTTCTACTTCTACCTCAGGAGGCATCGACATGTTCATTACCTGAGGAGTCGCCATTGTTGTGGTAAACATAAAGAAAGTTAAAAGTAAAAAAGTAATATCCACCAATGGTGTCATATCTAAATGGAAACCCATTCTTTTTTTCTTCTTTCTTCCGCTTTTTCCACGTTGTGTTTTACCGCCTCCACCGAGACTACCGCCACCGGCCATTTTAAGCTCCTATTTATTTTAAGATAATAAAAGTACTTACTATATTATATAAATGCATTGACTAGCAAAAAAGTTACACTAGCCTTGCTTGTCGGTTACGTAATTAAATTTTGTGTATTGAAATTGTCTTAGGATATCCATTGCATCATAAACCCAGAAAAATGGCATATCTTTATCAGCATCAATTGCAAACTTTGTATCTAAATCCAAATCATTTTGTCGAAGATTATATACAACTTTGAAAAGTTCTTCTTTATCCAATTTAATTTGGTTCGATTCTTTTTGTTCTAATGAAAGTTCTTCAGTTTGTTCCTTTACTTTATTGAATAAATCAATATTCAGCATTTCAAAGTAATAAGAAGTATCTGTTCTTAACGAATCAGTAAATGCAATTTTGATTAAAGCTAAATTTGCTTGAGGCAGCTTAGCAGTATCTGGTGCAGTTTCTGGTCTTTCAATTACAAATTTTTGTTCTGCTTCAGCATCAGATTTGAACTTAGCTGTGAACATAAAAAATGTAAGCAAAAGAAAAGTAATATCCACCAAAGGTGTCATATCTATTACAAATCCGACTCTGTTTTTTTTAACTTTAGGCACTATAATCTCCTAATATCGTTTAAATTATTTTTTAATTCTACCAGTAAAAATCTGAGTAACACTCAATATTGCTTCATCTATCATATAAACAAAGTTATCTACTTTTGTAGTGAAATAGTTATACGCCAGTATTGATAGAATTGCACCAATCAAACCACCAGCTGTATTGTAAAGTGCTTCCGAAATACCTAAAGAAAGTTGTTGTGCAGATACAGTCCCAGATGATGCTAATGCACGGAATGCTCTAATCATACCTACAGTAGTACCCAATAGTCCAAATAGCACTGCAACCGACGCAACTGTCGAAATCATTACAAGATTTTTCTCTAGTAATGGAGTTTCTAAGTTCATAGATTCGTCGATAGCTCTTTGCACTTCTGATATTTTCTTTTCAGAAGTATATTCAGCATCATTTTCTACTTCTTTAAATCTTTCGATAGAAGTTCTTAATACATTTGCTACAGAACCTCTTTGCTTATCACATTTTGCAATAGCAGAATCTAAGTCGTCTTTTGTTAAATCAGTAATAACATCTTTTATAAATTTCTCAGGATTGCTATTACCTTTCATTTTGTTAATTGACCAAAGTCTCTCTAGAGAGAATGTAAGTGATACAAGTATACAAGTAATCAAGATAGACACAATTGGGCCACCAGTATAGATTACTGCTAATAAATTCTCTGGGTTTGGTTCGTGTCTTACTAATGGATCAGCAAACCCTGATGGGTCACCCATTACAAATTCCCAAAATAAGTATGAAGCTGCAAAAGATCCAATTAATACGATCATATTGAACATGTTTTTCATTCGAAAACTCCGTTGGTTTTTTATTAATTATTTAGATAATTCTTTAATTGCACTTTCGATGTTCTCTGCTATTGCAAAGACCAATGTTAATTTTGTAATCACAAATATATTCTCAATTGATTTGCTGACATTACAAAGAACTATTTTACCATCTCTTTTTACAAAATTAGCATGTGCAGAAATAAGCACACCCAAAGCTGTAGAGTTAAGATAGGTTGTTTTATCTAAGTCCACAATAAGTTTGTTTTGTTTAGAATCACTAATCTCTTTTAGCTTATCTCTAAGCTGATCAGTTTCCTCTCCACCTACAAATTGCCCCTTTAAATGCAGGACTGTCCCGCCTATTTGCTCATCAATTAAAATTTGCGACATAATTTCTCAACTTTTTATTTTGATTTTTCCAAGTCTACAAAAATAGAAACTAATTATTATTCAATCAAAATTATTTGCTAATAATACCGACTGTTTAGTAAAATTAACAGAAAATTAACAATTTAATTATTGATATTCCCAATTAAAAATCTCTCTTTATCAAACGCATCTCTAATAATTTCAACATCATATAGATTCTTAGATTCAAATATTTCTTTAATTTTTTGCGAGGTATCTTCGCTAAGCTCCAAAAAGAAATTTCCATCATTATTCAATGTTTTAACAAAGTTATCTGCAAAATACTTATAAAAAGTTAAACCATCTGCAAAATCTGTTAATGCAATAGATGGTTCAAACTTAGAAACATTTGCATCTAATCCCTTCATATCACTTGACGGTATATATGGCGGATTGGATACAATAACTGAAAATTGTTTTTTGGGTAATTTCTCTAATATATTCATTTTAAAGAACTTCACATTAGATATTTTATTTATTCTTTTATTATCTTCAGCAATTTTGATTGCTTGCTCCGATACATCTATTGCATAAACTTCAGATTCGGGAAACGCTTTTGCTAATGCAAGAGCAATACATCCGCTTCCAGTTCCGATATCTAATATTGAAAGGGGTGGTTTCCCTTTGAACTTATTAATTATTATATCACAAAGCTCTTCTGTTTCTGGTCTAGGTATAAGCACGCCAGATTCACATTTAATGGTGAGGTCAAAAAAACTAGTATGACCAATAATATATTGGATAGGTTCTCTATTAGCTAATCTTAAAACTTGAGATTTTAATTTTGCAAGCTCAGTTTCCAATAGTGGCTGATCAAATTTCATGTATAGGTCTATTCGCTTCAAATTCAAAATTTCGCACAAAAGCAATTCAATAGATAACCTAGGAGAAGCAATATTTTTTCCAGAAAGAAATGGCTCTGCCCATTTTATAATGTCGATTATTCTCCAAACTTTCTCATCCATTTTTTCTACTTGCCCTGCTTAAAAGTGAAAGAATTGCCATCCTAATTAAAACCCCGTTTCTTACTTGCTGTTTGATTAATGAGTTTTGCAAGGATTCAACTTCTTTGTCTATTTCAATACCAAAATTTGCTGGTCCTGGATGCATAATTAATTTTTCGGGGTAGGCAATTGCTCTATCCTTGGTTAGAGCAAAGTTATCTCTGTACCATTCTAAGCTTTCTTGTTTAGTAAAGTCAAATTTATTAAAAGTTTCGCTCCTCTCTCTTTGGATACGTAGCATCATCATAATATCATTATCTCTAAGAGCCTGCTCTATATTTTCATAATTCTTAAATTTTGAATCGGGCAATTGAAATTCCAAGGGCGAACAAGTTGAAATTTCTAACCCAAGTTTTGATAAAATATTAAAATTTGATTTTGCTACACGGCTGTTTTTAATATCGCCAACAAGGCAAATTTTCTTGCCCTTTAGTTGCTCTAATGACCCAATTCTTTCAATTAAGGTATAAGCATCTAATAGCCCTTGACTAGGGTGGTCTTGCGATCCTTCGCCAGCATTCAATATTTTAGATTTTGAATTTTCAGCAAAATATTTCGCTGTCCCAAAATCAGTATTTCTTGATATAAAATATTCTATCCCCATTGATTCAAGAGTATGAATCGTATCTAAAAGCGATTCACCTTTTACATAACTAGTACTGGCTAAATCAAAATCTACCGTGATTGCTGAAAGCCTTTTCGCTGCTAGTTCAAAGGAAATTTTTGTTCTTGTCGAAGGTTCTAAAAACATAGTGCAAACAGATGTATTTTTTAGGTCATCGAAGATTGTACCATTAGGAGCATCGCCAAAATATTTAGCTTTTTCGAATATCAATTTCAAATCTCTTAGTGATAAATCCGCTGAGGATATTAGATATGGTTTAGAAAGGTTCATTTATTAGCTCTCGAATAGATTTTTTGCACTTTTTAGGGACTCTTCTGTTATAACCTCTCCACTAAATAACTTAGCGGTCTCTTTTATACTATCTTCCAAATTTAAAATTTTAGCAATAGAAAGTGAGGCATCATTAATATCTAATTTTTCAACTAGTATATGTCTCTGAGCACCAGCAGCAATTTGCGGTTGGTGTGTAATAGATAATATTTGAACTTTATTGGAAAGAGATTTGATATACTTGCCAACTTTTGCGGCAGTTTTACCACTGATTCCAGTATCAATTTCATCAAAAACAAGCAGGTCAATTTTCTCTTTTTCTTTTAATATTTTTTTAAGAGCTAACACTATCCTGGACATTTCTCCTCCAGATACTGTAGTATTTAAATCCGCAAAAGCTTGACCTTTATTAGTTGCAATTTTAAAATTTACTAACTCTAATCCATTAGGATTAACTTTTCTTCCATCATTTAACATAAGACCTTCGCTTGGGTCTACAAATTCGATTTTGAATTCTGCATTATCCATCCCTAGAAATGAGAACTCTTCATTTAACATTCCAATTAAATTCAAAGAATGTTTTTTTCTAAATTCATTCAGTGTTTTACCGGATACAATAAGTAGTTTTTCTTCTTCAGTTATTCTTTGGTTTAATTGGTCAATGTTGTAATCATAATTTTCAGCTGAGTCAATATTTTTTTCTAGCTCTACCTTTTCATCTATAATCTTATCTAATGGTCCAAACTTTTTTATCAAAACTCTTAGCTTTGCTGATCGCTCTCTTAAATGTTCAATTCTGTATTTATCAAAATCAACTCGATTTTTTAAATCAGACGCAAATCGGGAAGCTTCTTTAACGCTTAATAAGGCACTTTGTAAATCTTCTAGAAATTCAGAAAATTCATTATCAAATTTTGCTAAATTTTCGAAAATCGAAATAGACGAAAGGATTTTCTGATAAGCACTTTCTGCTCCAGAGTAGAGTAAATCATCTGATTCTGCTGCTGAACTAAATAGCATTTCAGAG
>JAONBD010000012.1 GCA_028376765.1 Candidatus Kapaibacterium sp. | reverse complement strand
TTATCTTTAAGGTTTTTGATACTTTCAGGCAGAGAACTTAATTGATTGAATCGAAGAGAAAGTCTTTCCAAATTATTAAGGTTTCCAAAAGATTCTGGTAAAGAACTCAATTGATTATTATCAAGCCTTAGCTCAATCAAATTAGAAAGATTCCCAAAAGATTCAGGTAGTGTCGTTAATTGATTACTATATAGATATAGCTCTTTCAAGTTATTAAGATCGCCAAAAGATTCAGGTAGAGAACTTAATTGATTATTTTCAAGATTAAGCTCTTCTAAATTATTAAGATTTCCAAAAGATTCAGGCAGTGTCGTTAATTGATTTTCATCTAGTTCAAGCACTAATAAATTATTAAGGTTTCCAAAAGATTCGGGTAGGGTCATTAATTGATTATTTTCAAGATTAAGCTCTTCTAAATTATTAAGATTGCCAAAAGATTCGGGCAGAGAACTTAATTGATTATTTTCAAGATTAAGCTCTTCTAAATTATTAAGATTGCCAAAAAATCCAGGCAGAGAACTTAGTTGGTTATCTCTAATAGAAAGTCTTTCCAAATTATTAAGGTTTCCAAAAGATTCGGGTAGGGTCATTAATTGATTGTCAATAATAGAAAGTCTTTTCAAATTATTAAGGTTTCCAAAAGATTCTGGTAATGAACTTAATTGATTGTCACTAAGATCTAAATAATACAAGTTATTAAGGATTCCAAAAGATTCAGGTAAAGTGGTTAATTGATTTTTATTAAGAGAAAGCTCTATCAAGTTATTAAGGATTCCAAAAGATTCTGGTAATGAACTTAATTGATTACTATTAATATAAAGTCTTTCCAAATTATTAAGCTTACTAAAAGATTCAGACAGAGAACTTAAGTTATTTCCACTAAATTCAAGAGCTCTTAATTTAATTAAATTACCTATACAATCCGGTAAGCTCGTTAAGTTTATCTCAGGAAGATAAAGCTCTTTTGTTAGCATATTGTACACCACTCCATCTATTTCACAAGTCCAATCACCATCAAGGTATGGAGTTTCTCGGCTAAGACTTCCACCTCTATCAATTTGAATTATGCCTTCTTCTGGAATATTTAAAGGTACTTCAAACTCGATAAGGTTAGTTTCCCACGAAATGGTTGGGATTTCCTCGCCATTTAGAAGCAATCTGTAATTCTCTCTTTTTTCTACTCCAAAATAGTTGCCACTAATACTTGCAGTTTGCCCCGCAGTGATATATAGTGTATCATTATTTATAAAAGGGGAAATTGCATTATCTATGCTAATGTCAATAACAATATCACCTAAATCATTGACACTTGTTTGATTAGCTGATGTAGTAAAATCAAATTTTGTTGAACCATATATATCAAACTGTGCTTCGATTTCCAATTCTGAATTTTCTAAAGTGAACATCTCAAATGTGCCATCTTCAAGAGACTTTGTAGATAATAGCAGGGTTCTGTTTTTCACTTTTTGAACAATTGAAGCTCCTTCAATTGGATTACCAATATTATCAATTACTCGTCCAATAATAGTTGATCTAAGTTCTACGGGAATATCCCAATTCCATGGCGTAAAATGATTTACAACAGCCACGTAATTCCCATCAACCAAGTTGCCCACTCCTTCTTCAATCCATTCAGTTTTTTTGGTATCGTACCACCACATTGGTATTGTTTGGGGCGAGTTTGCAGGAGCTTTGATTTGGATAGTTGCTGTTACACCATCAGCAAGTTGAACTGGTTCGCCATTTTCTGCGATAAGCTCAACATCAATAAAGCCATAAGATTCGATTGCGGTTTCGCTGCCGTCCTCTCTTGTGCCTCGAAATTCGCCTGGGAATGCATCTATGAATTGCTCTTCTGTGATGAGAAAAGGAGTCGCATTAACTGTAACCATGCTTTCTACGATTGTGCCATCGGCGTAAACAAATCCGCCAGGCTGAATCTCCACCGAGAAATTCTCACCTTCGATTAATCCTCCAGTATCATCTATTTCAGCAGTTTTTGCAATAGGAAAAAGAGCTGCGTCAACTCTATTTGGGAGATCTTCAATAATATCAACTAATTTTTGGTTTAGAACGTAGCCATCTTTTTTAAACCAAATCCGTTTGTTTGAACCTTGCGAAACTTCGCTTAGCTCGAACTTTCCATCGCCATTTGTAATTACTTCATGCGTACCAAAATACACACTTACGCCACCGAGTGGCGAGCCATCTTTGTCGCTTACATAGCCCACAACACGGGCATTGCCGTAGCTTTCTTGAATTATTTCTGGGGTGTAGTCACGTGAATTGGAGTTGATTAATTCATCATCTTTTTTACAAGAGTTTATTGCGAGAAGTAATAGTGCGATAATTATAAGTTTCATGTTTTTCATAATGTTACCTTTAAATGGGATTTTATATTTTTCTAAATTAATAAAAATAAATCTAATGGATTGGTTTCAACGGAAATTTTAGAGAGATTAAAGTAATTTTGATGTAAAATATTTACAAAGTGAAGTTGTTTTTACAATTGAAATTAATCTTATAAAATAAACAAAAGTTCAAATGAGAAATTATATAATTATTGGTGGCTCATCAGGTATTGGAAAAGAAATAGTTAATTTACTTGAAGCTCCTGAAATAAGTGTAGTTGCTACATACAATAATAGTGAAATATCTAATAAACAAAATGTGAATTATATTAAGTATGATGCATTAAACGATAATCTGAATCTTGATGATTTACCCGAAGAAATCCATGGAGTTGCATATTGTCCCGGTAGTATTAACTTAAAACCATTTCACCGATTTAAAGAAGAAGACTTTCTTAATGATTTTAAACTTCAGGTTTTAGGTGCAACAAAAGTAATTCAACAGTTATTACCAAAGCTAAAAAAAAGTAAAGCAGGTTCAATAGTATTGTTTTCTACCGTTGCGGTTCAATCTGGTTTTAGTTATCATTCGCAAGTTGCAATGTCAAAAGGTGCAATAGAAGGTCTAACAAGATCTCTAGCTTCAGAATTTGCTCCATCTATAAGAGTTAATGCTATTGCTCCATCACTTACAAAAACAGGTTTAGCTAGTAAATTCTTAAATACTGAAGAAAAAATTAATCTACAATCAGATAAAAATCCATTAAAAAGGGTAGGGGAAGCAATAGATGTAGCACAAGCTGCAACATTTTTACTTTCTGAAAAATCTTCTTGGATCACTGGGCAAATTATCCATGTAGATGGAGGCTTTTCAAGTATCAAGATGTTGTAGTAAGCAACTGCTTAAGGGTTTTGAATAAATTCTCCTGAAAAACTTTTGAAGAATCTTAAACATTTATTGGACAAACAGATGCAGGTGATTGGGGTAGAAATTGTTGGGACAACGCAGTGGCTGAGAGTTTTTCAAGACTATTAAGACCGAATTATTGAACTATGAAAATTTACAGACAAGAAGTGAAGCAGAGATGAAAATATTTGAGTATATTTAAATGTATTACAACACTATAAGATTACATTCAAGTTAGTGATATTTATCACCAAATGCTTTTGAGAAAATAAACAAATATTAAGTTAATTGTGTCCACCTTTTTAGGGTGCAGTCCAACTATATTAGTATTGAAAAAGATAAAAATCTAAAAAGTTTAGTTATCTTTGGTGAATTCGATAATAGAAACATAATATTAGTATTTGAATATAAATTTAAAAAGGTAAATTAGAAATGAAGGTATTATTTGTAATTGCTTTAACACTTATAACATCATGTTCTAATTTTTATCAGTTAGGATATAAAGCAGATTATAATTGTGTTAAGTGTGATAATAATAGGGACTTTAAAATTAATATCTTTCGTAACCAGCATAATTTGTTTTTGGAGTTTACAAATGAAACTTCAAAAACTATAAAATTTAACATGAGGAATATATCATATATGATTAATGATGTAGTGCAAAATGGGAACGGAACAAAAGTAGATCCTTATATCAAACATAAATCGGAAATTCATACTGATAAAACAATAAATGATGAAATTACTATTTCAAATCTTAGTTCAATTTCATATATTCCGCAATTCAATAATAATTCAAACAACAAAGTAAAGGTAATAAATCCTATTGCGATAACTGGAAATGCTTTTTCTGTATCTGAAAGCATGGGCACAGAATTTTCACAAGGAATAACCATAGGTACAATAGAGACAATTAAGGATTATATACTAATTCCTTCCAACAAAAAATATTATGTACAGATTGATAATTTAATTTACGATTTACTTTCTACTTTACCTTATGATGGAATAAAAATTAGTAGATATGATGGTAAATTAGTTTATAATTTGAAAAATAAATTCACCAACTTTAGCGGAACTAAAATTGAATATTATTTTTCCTATCAAGTGGCAGAAATTGAGAAAGAAATGATAGTAGAAATAATGTTAGAAAATGTAGAATTACTAGTAAAAAAAAGGAAATCCAGATGAAGTAGATTTGCAATGATACAAAAATGAAATTATCATTTAAAAATAAGTTAGAATCTAACTGATTGAAAATCCTATGGACTGCCCCCAAAAGAGTGGACATAATAAACTTAATATATTTTTCTTTTTTCAAAATATTTGGTGATAAATATCCCAAACTTGAATGTAATCTTTTTGTGTTGTAATACATCTCAATATACTCAAATATTTTCATCTCTGCTTCACTTCTTGTCTGTAAATTCTCATAGTTCAATAATTCGGTCTTAATAGTCTTGAAAAAACTCTCAGCTACTGCATTATCCCAACAATTTCCACGCCGTGACTTGCTCTGCTCAAATTCCTTACTTCTCAATATATTAGATACTTCTTTGCTTGCATACTGACTGCCTTGATCCGAATGAAAAATCAAGCCTTTGTCTGGTCTTCTTTCTCTTATTGCCCTATGTAAAGGTCTTGTTATTATTTCCTTATTTATCCTGTTTGATAGCTCGTAAGTAATTACCTTCCTTGAGCTTAAATCCATTATTGTAGATAAATATAGCCAGCCTTCTCGTGTCCAAATATTGGTTATGTCGCTTATCCAAACCTTATTTAATTCCCCGTTATTAAACGCCCTATTTAATTTATTTTTATATCGAATTAAATTATGGTCTGTAAAGTAATTAAAATTTATTCAGCCCATTCTTGAACCAAATTCTCTATTGTTATAATTGCTTTTTGAAGTGAGTTAACAGATAGCCATTCTTGTTCGCTAGGCAGCATAATAGGTTGGCGAGAAGGTGCACGTCATTCAGAGCGCAGCGAAGAATCCAGTAAAAAATGCGTCCGAAGGACTCCTATTCTAAAAACAATTCATTAAATTACTAATATGAATAAAGGATACGTTTATATACTTGCTTCAGACAAAAATGGCACTCTTTATACTGGAGTAACAAGTGATCTACACAAACGAATTTGGGAGCATAAAACAGGAATATTTAAAGGTTTTAGTGCCAAATATAATATAAAGTATTTAGTTTATTATGAAGAAGGCGAAAGTATTGAATCAGCAATTGCAAGAGAAAAATTTATAAAAAGAAAATCAAGAAAATATAAGCTTGATTTGATTGAAAAAGATAATCCAAACTGGGATGATTTAAGTAAAAGCTGGTTTGAAACGGAATGAAATCTTCGATTTCAAGTTAATTGACTAGATTCTTCGCTGCGCTCTGAATGACAAAATATAAACTACCTTCTCGGTTGCGAAAAAGGCATTCCAAAAGGCGGATATGTTTACAAGAAAGCCGTTAGCAGTTCTCGAAGCGGTGTTAGGGGTTGTCAACAAGATGTACATCATTATTATTAATGCAGCACTGTGGAACGAAGAATCTAGTATATAAGACAAATATTACTTGGTACCTATTCTAGATTCTTAGACTAAATTAAAAGATCAATCTGTAAAGTAATTAAAATTTATTCAGCCCATTCTTGAACCAAATGCTCTATTGTTATAATTGCTTTTTGAAGTGAGGTAACAGATAGCCATTCTTGTTCGCTGTGGAAATTTTGACCGCCAGTAAAAATATTAGGGCAGGGAAGACCCATCTCCGTTAATTTAGATCCATCAGTGCCACCCCTAATTGGTTTCCAAACAGGATTAACTCCAGCTTTTTCAGCAGCTTGAAAAAGTTTGTCGCAGCCTTTTGGGTTTTTAGAAAGTTCATCTAGCATATTCCTATAAATCTTTTTGACCTCAAATTCAATTTTTGCTTTAGGATATTTTTCTCTAGCTGTGTTAATTATCTCGAGGGTAATATCTTTCATTTTAGCAAGAGTTTTATCGTCAAAAGCTCTGAATAGAAGCATTGTTTCAGATAACCCAACCGTCCCCTTAATGTAATGTGGATGAATATATGGCTGATGCCCATCTGTTGTTTCTGGTGAAATATCACTGGGCAAGTTGTAAATTATTTCAGATAAAATTCGTTGTGAATTTATCATAATATCCTTTGCAGATCCAGGGTGAATCTCTCTACCATGCACTTTAATCCAAGCATGATCTGCCGAAAAGGTTTCTCTGTTTAGTTCGCCTGGCATCTCTCCATCGATTGTGTAAGCATAATCACAAGCAAACTTATCTATATTGAATTTATCAGCACCACGACCAATTTCTTCATCGGGAGTGAAAGCTATACCTACTGTGCAGTGCTTAAAGCTTGGGTTAGAAGTTAATGTTTTTGCTAGTTCCATTATTGCAGTAACACCAGATTTATCATCAGACCCTAACAATGTAGTCCCATCAGTTGTGATTATGGTATGACCGATACAATTTTTCAATTCTTTATTTTCATTATATTTTATTGTCTGTTGTGAATTATTTATTAGTTCAATATCTCCACCTTGATAATTTTCAATTACTTGTGGATTTACATTTTCACCAGACCTATCGGGAGATGTATCCATGTGAGCTACAAAACCAATTTTTGGAATATTTTCAGATTCATAATTTGCTGGAATTTCTGCATATATAAAACACTCATCAGTGAGTTCAAGTTTTTTTACTCCCATTTCTAGGAGTTCCTTATATAGTATTTTTGCCAAATCGAATTGTTTTTTAGTGCTTGGAGTGGAATCAGAATCAGGGTTGCTTTGAGTGTCCACTTTGGCATATCTTTTGAATCGTTCTATTATATTTTTCATGATTATACTGTTTAGTTACAAATGAAATTAAATTTTAGTTAATACGTTTGGTAACCAAAAATATAAAAATTTAGGAAATAAAATGAAATTATTAATTCTATTTATAATCGGTTTAAACTTAGCTTTTGCTCAAACACAAAAAAAAGTAACGCTAATTGAAAGACAATCAAGTGCTTCATGTTCTTCATGTGCAGCAGCACATAAGACATTCCAACCTTTTGCAGAATCTCTTGATGATAATGCAATTATAATTACCTACCCAAGACATGACAATTCTCATTATGACCCAATGGGTATATTTGCTAATGAAATTGTAAAAACTAGAATGGCCGATTATTATAATAACAATAGCTTTCCTACAGCTGTTGTAAATGGTAAAAAAGAAGGATACTTATTAAATATTTTAGATCTTGAGCCAGAAGATTCTGATTCTGAAATCATAATTAATTCAGATAACTCATTAAATGGAACAGATTTATCTCTAAATACTGATTTAGAAATTGTAGGTGATAATCCTAATCTTCAAAACCCTAACACTCGATTATTTGCAGTGATAAAAGAAGATTATGTAAGCTATGACCAATCTCCTGGTTCAAATGGTGAAACAGAATTTTATGACATAATAAGATATATGTTTGATAATGCAAATGGATTTGAAATTACTTGGAATGATAATAATGCAACCGTTAATTTAAATCAGAACTTAGACTTATCAGAAGTAAATATTAATAATTTAAAGATAGTAGTTTTTGTTCAAAATTTACTTGATGGCACAGTTTATCAAGCACAAAGTTTTGATGTCAATTTAAGTACTAACATAAATAATTATTCAGATAAAATCAGTATTTTCCCTAATCCTTCTTATCAAAACATTAAAATAAGTGACTTAAGTAATGGAGATAAGGTGTTGATATTTAATTCATTAGGTGATAAAGTAATAGACACATTATATAATGGTAATATTAATATAGAGAGTCTTACTAGTGGTCAGTATTTTATCATACTAGAATCAAATGAGATAGTTAAGTTTGTAAAAAACTAATTTCTATCAGCAATGTTTCTGAATATATAAACAAAATTAGGATCACTTTTTACTACTTTATAAATAGAATCAATTTCAAAATGAATTGGTACAATCCCTTGATTTGAACTGATAATTTCTTTGTAATCTAAGTACGCTCTAATTTTGTCGGGGTTTAAATTTTCTAAATATTCTATTGGAGCTTCAATTTTTAAACTTACAATTGTGGGCATAAAATAGCTATTGTTTTCTAATCTACCACCCATAATATCAATAGGTATATCTGGTAATTCAATATAACCAAGCTGGCTAACGTTTACTTGCAAGTTTGTTGCATCAATATTTCTAGTTATTATCTGTCCAAGCCTATCACTTAATTTTATTTCTGTATTTAAATCAACTGCCAAATTGTCGAAAGAATAATTACTAGTTGGCCAATTGTTTATGGTATCTAAAATATTTTCATTCCCTCTTATTAATACCGAATCTGGATTAAAAATTAAATCTGATGTAATTTTAAATCCCTCTTTTAGAGTAATATTAAAATTTGATTTAATAGGTACTAATTTATTAATAATCTTTCCATAATACACATCAAAAGGGTCAGTATTAATACTTCTCGCCTCTAAGTTTCCTAAACTTTTAAGGGAGTTTAGCATATCAGTTTTAGAAATATTTAGTTTATTTTGTGTTAAAGTTTTATCTGAAAGATCTATTTCTGCTTTTAAGTTATTTCCAAAGTTAATATTAAATAAATCCCAACCAGAGCCACGAAATTGAACGCCAATTGTAGTTGGTAAATCGCTTCTCAAAGCCCTATTTCTAGGCAAAATTAAATCTAATGGTACATTAATATTATAATTATATATATCATTAAGAGATGTATAGCCCCATAAGGCTACTGCAAAAATAAATGCTCCATAAAAAGAACTAGATGAATACCATTTTTTATTCATTCAAGTAATTCCAATTTGATATTTTCAATATTTTCTGATATATCTTTTAGTCGATTCATAATATTGCTATTGTCATCATCTGATAATTTACTAAGTAATTGGTTATATTCTTTATCATAAATATCTAGTTTTAGCTTATTTAAGCAATCTTTAATAAATTTATTT
The DNA here is from genome assembly GCA_028376765.1 of Candidatus Kapaibacterium sp. GTDB lineage: Bacteria > Bacteroidota > Ignavibacteria > Kapaibacteriales > UBA2268 > JAJRPT01. The sequence continues at coordinate 33,766 of JAONBD010000012.1, read as the reverse complement.
GATTGTAAAACTTCAATGGATTTTTCATCAGCCAATTTTTGGTTGAAATCTTCCTTGAGTAGTGCTAATTCAAAAATATAATTCTTTTCATCGCTAGATATTTCATCAGCCTGATCAAGATAGTCAAAAATATCTATATTTCTAGGTAAATTATCAAAGATTGAAAATAGATATCTTGCATCTTCTGAAATAAAATTATTTTCACTTAGGCTAAACTCTTCTACCAATTCATTAAATTCCCTAAATTTATCTAATAGAAAAATTAATATTGCTTTTTCAATTTCTAAAATTTCAAACTTTTGAAATGAATTTTCTTTAATTGGTGATTCTAAACCACTAACATATTTGATTTCCGAAGACTTGTCTTCGTACCTTTGTAATTCATCAAAGAAATATTTTTTTTCTAGTTCTGATAAACCAAGTACAATCTCAACTCTAGAAATATAATGTGAGTGCTGAAATCGGTCAGGTATACCCCTTATTAAGCTAATTAAGCTTCTAATTAGTTCAGACCTATGTGTGACTCCCATTTCACCATATTTCCATTCAAATACAAACTTTTTAAATTCTACAAAATCTAATGATTGGTTAAGATAGTTGTTAAAAGTAGCTTTGCCATGTTCTTGAACAATTGAATCAGGATCTTCTCCTTCGGGTAGTTTTACTATAGAAACTTCAAATCCCTTTCTAATAGCTATTTCAAGCCCTTTCTCAGCTGCATTTATTCCTGCTTTATCTGCATCATAAATCAGAAAAATTTTCTTAGTATAACTTTTTAATAAATCTAATTGACCACTGGTTAATGCAGTACCAGAAGAGGCTACTACATTTTTTATTCCTGATTGATATAAACTTACAACATCAGCATAACCTTCTACCAATATACATGACGATTTGTTACGTATTTCATCTTTTGCTTCAAACAATCCAAAAAGAATTTTTGATTTGTCATAAAGAACTGTTTGTGGAGTATTTAAATACTTAGGTCCAGAATTATCTTTAGTAAGTGATCTTCCACCAAAACCAACTGTTCTTCCTAGCTTATTTCTAATTGGAAATATTAACCTACCTTTATAATAGTCGTACCAAGATCCACGTTTTGTTTTTTTTATGATACCGATTTCCTCTAAGATATTTGATTCATATCCTTTAGAGGTCAGGTGCTTATATGTTGATTCCCAGTCGTCTGGGGAGTATCCTATTTGGAAAGTTCTTATTAAATCTTCTCCAAAACCTCTTTTTTGAAGATAGTTAAATGCAATCTCTGCATTTTGCACATTATTATGATAAAATTCTGCTGTAGTTTCTAATGCTCTTCTCATCAATTCCGATTTACTGATTTCAGCTTTAGTAGTTCCATCTCTTGGTATTTTTACACCTATTTTATCACCAACTAATTCCACAGCCTCAGGGAAGCTAATATTTAGGTAGTCCTGAAGAAATTGAAAAACTGAACCACCTCTACCAGTTGAAAAATCTTTAAAAATATTTTTTTGAGGAGAAACAATAAATGAAGGTGTTTTCTCATTTGAAAAAGGGGATAAGCCCTTATAATTTGCACCATTTTTTCTCAAGCCTGGAACATACTCCGAGATAATTTCAACAATATCAGCTTGTTGCCTAATTTCTTCAATTATCTCTTGTGGGATCAAACCATTTTCTCCGGTGAAAGTATTTCATCAAGTTTCTCTTTTGGTAATATATTCCTTTCAAGTGCACATTGATAAACACTTTTACCAGTATTCAATGCTTCTTTTGCAATTGAAGAACTAAGTTCATAGCCTATATGAGGATTCAGAGCTGTAACGATACCAATACTATTTTGAACGTGGGAAATGCACATATCTTTGTTAGCAGTAATTCCATTAATACATTTATTTCTTAATATTTTGATAGAATTAGTCATTGTATCCATCATTTCAAAAAGTGATTGTGCAATCACAGGTTCCATTACGTTCAATTGTAACTGACCAGCTTCAGAAGCCATAGTTATTGTTAAATCATTTCCAATCACATTGTAGCAAACTTGATTAACTACCTCTGGAATAACAGGGTTAACTTTACCTGGCATGATAGATGATCCTGGTTGCATTGCAGGTAAATTTATCTCATTTAGACCAGCTCTTGGCCCTGATGAAAGCAATCTTAAATCATTACAAATTTTTGAAAATTTAATTGCACATCTTTTTAGTAACGATGAGAACAGAACAAATACACCAGTATCTTGTGTTGCCTCTACCAAATTTTCAGCATTTACTATATTTAATTTAGTTATATCCTGAAGATGCCATACAGCTATTTTTTCATATCTGGGATCTGCATTTATTCCTGTTCCAATAGCAGTTCCACCTATATTCATTTCAAGCAGATAAAGTGCATTATTTTTTAATTTTTTAACTTCCTCAGTAAGTGTAGTTCCATAAGCTTCAAATTCTTGCCCAAGAGTCATAGGAACAGCATCCTGAAGTTGAGTCCTACCCATCTTAATTACATTAGAAAATTCGTTGCCTTTTTTATGAAACGATTTACTTATTTTTTCTATCTCAGAAATTAACTTTTTAACTTTAGAGTAAGCAGCTAGCTTAATTGCATTAGGATATACATCATTTGTTGATTGAGATAGATTAACATGGTTATTAGGATGAATAATATCATACCTTCCCTTTTCGTAACCCAATATCTCCAAAGCCCGATTTGCAATTACTTCATTTGCATTCATATTGGTTGATGTTCCAGCTCCACCTTGGAATACATCTACAACAAAATGAATATGATATTTATAATGAATTATCTGTTCGCAAGCCATATCAATAGCATCAGCTACTTTTTCCTCTAGCAGTCCCATATCTCTATTAGCTCTAGCTGCTGCTTGTTTTATTTGAGCTAAGGTAATTATCATATCCGTATAGTGGCTAATAGGAACACTAGTAATAGGGAAATTTTCTTTAGCTCTTAGGGTTTGTATTCCGTAATATGCTTCTGAAGGTACATTCTTTTCGCCAAGTAAATCGTGTTCAACCCTTGTTTTTCCAGATAAGTATTGGGCAGCTGAACCAAGCATTTGAGTGGTTACCTTTCTTAACCTTCTTGAAATTATCTTTGAAATTTGAGCTAGAATCTGTGAAGCAATTTTTGGATAATTATCCATAATTGAATCAAAATCTTTTTTATGTAAGAAGATAACTTCAGATTTTTCAGTCACATAAGCAGATGTTGAATGGGGGTAATCTTCGAGCAGGGAACCCTCACCAAGAAAATCCCCTGGGTAGAATGTAGTTACAACATTTTCAAGATCATTGCCACCAGCGATTAGCTCAATATGACCAGATCTAATAATTGTTAACCCTTGTCTATCATCACCATCACGAAATAGATATTCCCCTTTATCTTTTTTCAAGATTTTAAACTCAGGTAAAATTATTTCAATTTGTTCATCGGTTAATTCCAAGAACAATTCTATATTTTTAATTTGTGTTTTTAAATTATCCATTGTTTAATATAGGTTTAGTAAGTAACTATTTTCATTTAGCCATTTGTCTGAATTTAATCTGTTTGAATCAACAGAATCTAGTAATTGATAAAATTTGTCAGAATGATTCATGTGGACTGTATGTACTAGCTCATGTAAAATTACAGAATTTATTACAGATTCCTTTGCCATAATTAATCTCCAAGCTAAATTAATATATCCTTTACTGCTACAACTGCCCCACCTTTTTCTTGCACTTGAAAGCTTTATTTTCTGAAATTTAAAATTATGTAATGAAGCTAAATCAGTGGTAGCTCTATTGAAATAGTTAGCAGCATACTTTTTAAACCACAAATTAATAAAATTAGCTAACTTAGGTTTAAATGTTTCATTTATTATAAGCCTGTTGTCCTGAAGGTCCGCTCCAATTGTTTTGCCATCTAATACTACTTCAATTCTTTTACCTAGTAGCATTACTTCAGAGTAATTAACTAACTTTTCTAAATTATTGATACTATTTGCTTTAAGACGGGCTGCAAGTTTTGTTTCAATCCAATTATTGTGTTTATTTAGTAATGATTCAATTTCAATTTTAGTTAAGAAATTTGGAACCTTTAATTGTACAATCCCCAATGAATCAATAGAAATACTATAAGATTTCCTATTCGATTTTGTTATTTTATACTCATAGTTGGAATACATAGAAGCAAAAATACTATTTTTCAGTATCTTATTTTACATATTTGCAAAAAGTATGATATTTGAACTATTATTAAAAAATAAATTAATTTTTAATTCTTGTTGGGAAGATTCAGAATTAGATAGAAAGTTACTAAAAATCAATTCAGAAAGTGTAGTTGCTACAATCACAAGTGCTGGTTGTAATTCATTGGAATACTTACTTGATGACCCAAAAGAAATACATTGTTGTGATATAAATCCAGCACAAAATGCTGTATTAGAATTAAAAATAGTACTTTTCAAATTAAACGATTATAAATTACTTTGGGAATTCTTCGGTAAGGGGGGCACTCCAAATTGCAAAGACCATTATACTTCTAAAATCAGAAAGCATTTAACTACCATTTCTAAGAACTACTGGGATAAGAACATAAATTACTTTAGTGGCAAAAAAAGCTACTACAGAAGGGGAGCTTCTGGCAAAGCATCTTCATTTGTAATTTCATATCTAAAAAGAAGAAAATCATTATATAGAAAAATTGATAAATTATTTAAATCTAATAACTTAGAAAATCAAAGAATCCTATATTCGGAAATTGAAAAAGATCTTTGGAATAACTTTGTAAAAATACTATTAGATAATTATTTGTTTCATTATTTTTTAGGTGTGCCATACAACCAATACCGAATCTCCAAGCTAAATGGTTCAAGTTTGTTTAAATACTTAAAAAAGAATTTAAATTTGGTCTTTAATAATAATCCAGCAAAATTTAATTATTATTGGAAAGTTTACTATCAAGGCTATTATGATATATTAGCTAAGCCAGCCTATTTAGATGAGAAAAATTTTATTAAAATTAGAGATAGAGTTGGTAGAATTAAAATTCATAATTACCCATTACATCAGGTGATAGAAAATGAAGAAATAACACAAGTAAATTTATTAGACCATCAAGATTGGTCTTTAGGTAAAGGCAATTATGTTGTTGATTTATGGAAGGATATAATAAAAAATAAATCAATAAATCATGTTTTAATGAGAACAGCTTCTCCTAATTTTGATTTACCCGATGAAATAAAAGAAAAATTTATTTTTACAAATTCAGAAGAAATAGGAACAAGCAGGGTTGGAACTTACTATCAAACCCTGCATGCCCAAAAACTATTACAAATCTAATTCAAGAATTAAATCTTCAACTAAATCATCAATTTCAATATCACTAATGTTAATTGATTGCTTTTCACCAGTTGCTCTATTTTTTAATTCAATTTCATTTTTATCTAAGCCTTTTGATCCAATAACAATTTGATAAGGAACACCTAACAAATCAGCATCTTTAAATTTAATACCCACAGATACATCTCTATCATCATAAATTGGCTTTAAATATGATGCACAAAGTGATTGGTATAGCTTTTCAGATAATTCTCTTACCTCAGTAGATTTTTTAGGATTTAATGCTATTATATGTAAATCAAAAGGAGAGAGCTCACCATTCCAAATAATGCCATTTTCATCATGGTTTTGTTCTATATAGCAAGCCATAATTCTTTCAACGCCAATACCATAACTACCCATTACTATTGGTTTTTCCTTGCCATTTTCATCAAGTATCTTTGCTCCTAAACTGTCAGAATACTTAGTACCAAGTTTAAAAATATGTCCAAGCTCAATAGCGTTAACTATTCTAATAGGTTTACCATCAAATGGAGAAATTTCACCCGCATTTACTTTTCTAAAATCAAAGTATTCAATATCAGTTACATCTCTTTTTAAATCAATATTTTTGTAATGAAAACCGTTCTTATTAGCTCCAGCATATAAACCATTTGAATTTTGCAGTAAGTTATCTGCAAGTATTCTCATTTTAGTTTTTAAATTTACAGGTCCAATTGAGCCAGCATTAGCACCAGTAAATTCCAATAGTTCCTTATCATCAGCAGGCCTGTGTTTACCTGTACCTAATACAGCAGTTAGTTTTTCTTCAACAAGTTCATCATTACCTCTCATTAGTATTAGGATTGGTTTGTTCTCTACTATATAAATCAATGATTTAGCACATCTCATTTCATCTAATTTAAAGTCGGTAATAAGATCATTTATTGACTTAGAATTAGGTGTAGCAAATTCTTCAATTTTATCTTCATTTTCAATTCTACCAACTTTGCTTACGACTGAGGTTGCAACTTCTAAGTTTTGGGCATCACCAGATTCAGATACAGCACAAACATCTTCCCCAAATTCATTTTCAACCATAAATTCTTGTGATTTTGATCCACCCATTGCACCTGAAGAAGCTCCTACAACAAAATATTTGATTCCACATCTATCAAAAATTGATTTGTAGGCATTATATTGCTTTTCATAACTAATATCTAAACCCTCAAAACTACTATCAAGTGAGTAAGCATCTTTCATAAAAAATTGACGACCTCTTAATACACCAGATCTTGGGCGAGGTTCATTTCTAAACTTACTCTGAATTTGATACCAAACCATCGGTAAATCTTTATAAGAATTTACGTGTTGCTTAGCATGATAGGCCATTATTTCTTCGTGAGTGGGAGCAAGCACCAAATTTTCTCTATTTTTAATGTGGAACATATTATCTCCAAAAGCTTCAACTCTTCCAGTTGAATCCCATATATCTTTTGGATTAAGAGCTGGTAGGTGAAATTCAATTGCATCAATTTGTTCCATTTCGTCTCTTAAGATTTCCATAATATTTTTCATAACATTCCAACCAGCTGGAAGCCAAGAAAAAATACCTGCAGAAAGGTTTCTCATAAGGCCAGCTCGAAGCATTAACTTATGAGAAGGCATTTGTACATCATCTGATAAATCTTTTAATGTTGGTAAATAGTATTTTGATAGTTTCATTTTAAAGGTGTCTGTATTTTAAAAAAGCAAATTAACTAATAAATATAAAAAAATCCTGATTGAAATAGATTCAATCAGGATTTTGTTCGAATTTAGGAAGTAATATTTTATTTATTTCCAGCTGTTTCTGTTTTGATTACAAATCCACCTGTGCCACCTGCATAGCCTTCGACTGCATTTTTAAATGCTATTGCATTTAAAGTTACTTCAGGAGAATAAGTTTGCTCTGCCCAAGATTGCCCTTTATCATTCGAGTAATAAATAATACCTTGAGAAAGAACCCAAATTTGATTGTCATTGATTTCATACTTACCATTGATAGTTGTTGATGCTTGTTTAATTGTCCAAGTTTGGCCACCATCTTGTGTATTATAAATTCCATCATCAGATAAAAGTAGTCCTTCAAAGTCATTAAAGAAGATTAATTCTTTAGGTTGGCTTTTTGATGGATTATCAGAAATTTTTGTCCAATTCACTCCACCATCTACAGTTTTAATTATTTCATCTTGATTCCATATATAACCTGTATTGCTATCTATCATCTTGAAAATATTAGAAGTTAGTCCAAAAGTATTATTAGAAATTGAAGCATTATCAATGTCGCTAACAAAATCCCATGAATCGCCAAAATTATCAGAAGAATAAAGGCTGTAATACAATTGATTTTTATCATATTTTGTAATTAATACATAAATTGTTTTATTGTCTACAACTTCAACATCTGTGATAAATAGTTCACGATTACTTGGAGTAGGAGGCTGAAGTGCAGCCCAACTTTTTCCACCATCAACTGTAATATAACTTTGATAGCCAACTATAATTGAAACATTATTTTTACTTAAGTCATAGTTGCCTAAATAAAGTGTAGAATCTCTACCAGATTGATATGGTACTTCAGACATTTTATTCCAGTTCTCACCGCCATCTTGAGTATCAAAAAATTCTAATGTACCTACTTGATCATTTATTAATGTCATTACACCATTATCTGAGTCACTGAATGATAAATTACCAATAGTATAGTTTACATTGAAATCATTAGTTTGATACCAACCTGGTTGTTGTACTTCTTTTTTAAATATGATAATATTAGGTATTTCTTTTGTTGTTTGAGAAGAAGGGGTAAATACTCCTATTACCTCAGAAAACCAACCACCATGAGAAGCAATGATTGTAACTTCAGAATTTTCACGAACTGATATTTTAAAATAACCATTTTCATCTGTATATGCTTGAGTGTAACCTGTGTAATCAACACCATTTGCAACAATTCTTGCATGAGCTAAATCCTGTCCATTTTCATTGACAACATATCCTTCGATAAATGAAACAGTTTGTGGTACATCGCAGTTCCATCTAGTGAAATGGCTTACCTCTCCAACATAAAAATCGCCTTCAAGTGATGCAGCACCATCTTCAATCCATTTTGCTTGATTCATATCATAATGCCATAATGGGATAGTTTGTGGAGCTCTGTTTTTAATTTCGTTTGGAACTGGAACTTTAATACTAGCAGTTTTACCATCAGCTAAATTTAGCTTCTGACTCCCAGCCCAAATTTCAACATCTATAAAACCAAAAGATTCAATTGAAGTTGTTGTACCATCTTCTCTTTCACCTTCAAAATTGCCAGGGAACATATTTAAAAATTGATCACTTGTTGGATTAAACCAAGTAGTTCTAACTTCAGCATTACCCTGAAATTCTTGACCTAGTTCATTAACAAATGCATTTTTAGGAAATTCAACTTCAAGACCATTGTGATCTGCAACTCCTCCATTTATACCAATATTAGTTACATTACCGACCAAAGAAAGTGCTGCTTCAACACTTACAAGCATATCATCTTTTGTTTGAACTATTTTTTGTGTGCTTACAAAACCAGCCTTTTCGAAAGTTACAGGGACCAAATCAGAATTTCCAATTCCATCTAATAAAAACTTACCTTCACTATCTGTAATTGAAGAAACAGTTCCAGCGAATACTGTAACACCAGAAATGCCATTACCAGCTTCATCAAATACTTGCCCATCTACTTGTCCAGTACCTAAGGGTACATCAATAGTATTTTGTGTTTCTCTTGAAATGGGATCTCTCGAATCTTCCTTTTTACAATTTGTTAGGAAGAAAATTGATATAATTCCTAATAGAATTAAACGTTGCATGTGTACCTCTTAATTTGTATTTATTAACTAACATCAAGAAATACACACTAACAAACTTTTAGTTGCAAATAAATAAAAATTATCTATTTGGTGTAAAATTTATAAAATCCCAAGGTATCATCATAAAAATCAAAATTAACACAATCGTAAACCATAAAGCTTGAACCCTAAAGCTATCTTTATCATTGATTTTCTTTTTAGATTTTGACGACCCAATTGTTGCAAATACTACAGCCAAAAGCATTGTAATTGAATGTTCCATACCAAAAAATCTAACTTCTTTTACCTTCACTAATTCCAATAAATTACCAATAAATTCCTGAATAAGAGGGCTTAAAAAATACAAAGCCAAACCTATTATAAATTGTAAATGAATAAAACCAACAGTTGATGATTTAATTATTCTATCAAAACTTGAAAATTTTGAATTGGTTATCCATCCTTGCCAAGATCTAAGTACTAAAATTACTAGTGGTATAAGTACAAACCATCTCAATAATGAATGTGTATTTAGTAAAAATTCGTACATGATTGCCTCATTTAAATGTAAAATAAAATCTAAAATTTACTTTTAGTTTTCAAAACTAAAAAACATTCAGTTAGCTTTTAGTTAATTTGCAAAAAAATAATAAATTAAGTTAAAATATGAGTTTGATACTAAAACCTGAAGAAAAATTACAATCGTGGCAAGGGAAATTAAATCCTAATCAGCTGGAGGCCGTAAAACATAAAGATGGTCCATTACTAATAATCGCAGGAGCTGGATCTGGAAAAACAAGAGTACTTACCAGCAGAATAGGTAGCTTAATTGAAAGTGGGGTTGAGCCATGGAAGATACTCACTCTTACATTTACAAACAAAGCTGCCAAAGAGATGAAAGAGAGGATTGGCGGGATAGTATATCAATCACAAGCAGATAAAGTGTGGGCAGGTACTTTTCATAGTGTATTTGCAAGAATATTAAGGATTGAAGCTGAATCGCTAGGATATACACCAAATTTTTCAATCTACGACAGTGACGATCAGCTATCTGCAATTAAAACAGTTATGGATAGTTTAAATATTTCAAAACAACAATATTCTCCAAATGCGATACGATCAAAAATTTCTGGTTCTAAAAATCAAATGATTTCTTGGCAAGAGTTTAAAGAAAAATCTGATAGACCATTCGATAAACATGCGGCAAATATATTTAGAGATTACGAATCATTGCTAAAACGTAATAATGCAATGGATTTTGATGATTTGTTATTAAATATTCTTAAACTTTTTAAATTATCTAAAGAGATTTTATCAACCTATCAAGATAAGTTTAAATATGTTTTAGTTGATGAGTATCAAGATACAAACAGAGCACAATATTTAATTTTGAAACAGTTAGCTGCAAAACACAATAATATTTGTGTTGTTGGTGATGATGCTCAGTCAATATACAAATGGCGAGGGGCTGATATTCAAAACATATTAGATTTTCAGAAAGATTATCCTTATGCTAAAGTTGTAAAACTAGAACAAAATTATAGATCTACTAAAAATATTCTTGGAGCTGCCGACTCAGTAATTAAAAATAATAGAAACCAATTACCTAAAACTCTTTGGACCGAAAAAGAAGATGGTGATAAAATTGAAGTTTTCCAACTTGAAGATGATAGGGCAGAAGCAACTAAAATAACTGATAAAATTTCATCTTTGAAAAAAGATTTTTCATCTTTGAACGATTTTGCAATATTATATAGAACTAATGCACAATCCCTAGCTTTGGAAAACTCATTAAGATCTAAAAGTATACCTTACGTTGTTGTTGGTGGTCTATCATTTTTCAAGAGAAAAGAAGTAAAAGATGTATTGGCATATTTAAAATTACTGGTCAATCCATCAGATGGCGAATCTTTAAAAAGAATTATAAATGAACCACCAAGGGGCATTGGTAAGACATCTCTCCAACACATTGAAAATTTTGCCTATTCAAGAAACATAAATTTATTTGAATCTTTTGAAAATTCGAATCAAAATCAAAATCTTCAGAAACGTGCTATCGTAGCTAGTAAAAAGTTTACTTCCATTGTAAGCCAATATGTAGAAAAACTTAAAGATGAAAATGAATTTTACATTTTAAAAGATTATATCGATGAAGTTGGCTTGCTTGATATGTACGAAGAAATTGGGACAGAAGAAAGTGAAGATAGAGCAAATAACATTCGACAATTATTAACAGATATTTCAATATTCTTTAAAGAAAATGATGATGTTAACCTTAATGATTACCTTTCTCAAACTGCACTGGCAAGCGATTATGACGAGAAAGACATTAGTTCAGATAAAGTCACATTAATGACACTTCACTCCTCCAAAGGTTTGGAATTTCCAGTAGTATTTATAGCTGGCTTGGAACAAGGTTTATTTCCGCTTTCAAGGTCAGAATATGATAGAGATGAGGAAGAGGAGGAAAGAAGATTGTTTTATGTTGGAATTACCCGAGCAGAAAACAAATTAATTCTTTCCTTAGCAAAAAGAAGAATGAAATTTGGCGAAATCAGTTATCAAATGCCTTCAAACTTTTTATCAGAAATTGATAGTAAATATTTAAATTATCCTAACCGACCAAACAAACCAATAGTAAATACTGCTGTTCCTCGTGGATTGTTTGATTCTCCAAGTTCAAAAAGTAAATCACTTAAAGATAAATATAGCGGTCAAGATTCAACAACTGAATTTAGCCAAATTCCAGACTTTGAAGAAAATTACTCGCAAGTGAGTGATGACCATAACAGATTTAAAGTTGGAGATATTGTTTCGCATTCTCAATTTGGAGAAGGAACAATATCTGGCTTAAAAGGAGAAGGTGATCGCAAACAGGCAGTTGTAAGATTCAAATCAGTAGGAAGAAAAATGCTTATGTTAAAATATGCTAAGCTCAGACTAATTAAATCGAAGGATGATTTTTAATATCATCCTTCAAAAAAGTTTACTTTTCCTGTATCTACATGATACATACCACCTATAACTTTAATTTTGCCTTCATTTTTTAAATCCAAAATTAGTTTACTTCTATCTAGTAAATTTTTTATTGAGTGTTTAACATTTATAAAAGATACATTATCAACTAGCAGTTGATTTTTAGAGTTACGCTCACCAAATTGTTTTCCAGCTTCTTGGACAGCAGGCTCAATTTTTTCTATTAGGTTTTTAATTTTTCCAATTTTAATTTTATCAATTGCACCTTTTATCGCACCACAATTTGTATGACCCATAATTAAAACAAGTTTTGACCCAGCTACAGTACAAGCATATTCTATTGATCCAATAATATCATCATTGATAAAGTTTCCAGCAACCCTAACATCAAAAATATCTCCAATACCCAAATCAAAAATCAACTCTGGAGATACTCTTGAATCAATGCAACCAAGAATTGTTGCATACGGGCTTTGTTGTTGAGCAGTTAAATGTACATTTTCTAAATGATTCCTTTTCAGCTCCAAATTGTTTATAAATCGATTATTACCAGAAATCAATAATTTTATAGCATCATCTGGGGTAACTTTAGATTGTACATCATGGGTAGGTGCATGAAGGTAGTCAATAGGTACTTTAGGAATTGGCATGATATCTCTTTTTTTAAAGTGTTATAAATATTACTTGATTAGTTGTTTCAAGTGTGATTTTTTTGAGTCAATTATTTGTAAATCTATATCTCTTGTTAATGAATTAATTCTAAAGTCTTCAATAATTTCAATTACATCATAGTCTAACTTAATAGTGCGAGTTAAATCTAGTATTACTTTTGTTTTGTCGGGTATATTCTTGAAAGTATCTAAAATAGCTGCTTTATTTAAAAAAGATACATTTTCAGATAACTCTATTCTAATTTCTTCACCAATCTCACTAGTTTCATAATGGTAAGGAGTTTTAAAATTTGCATACAAAAGATTTATTATTGAAACACCCAAGCCAATTCCAATACCAATTAATAAATCAGTAAACAATATACCTAATACTGTAGAAATAAATGGAATAAACTGATGGGAGCCTAATTTCCACATTTGTTTGAACAGTTTTGGTTTTGCTAGTTTATAACCTATCATCAATAGGATAGCAGCTAAAGATGCATACGGTATTAAATTTAAGATATTAGGAAATATTACAACACTAGTTAATATTAATATCCCATGGCTTATTGTAGATATTTTTGTTCTTCCACCAGATTGTATATTTGCTGAGCTTCTAACAACTACTTGTGTTACTGGGAGCCCACCGAGCAATCCACTTATAAGATTTCCCATTCCTTGTGCTTTAAGCTCTCTATCGGTATTTGTAATCCTTTTAAATGGATCTATTTTATCTGTTGCTTCAACACACAGAAGTGTTTCTACACTTGCAACAAGAGCTAAAGTAAGAGCAATAGTCCAAATTTTAATATTATAAATCATTGAAAAATCAGGAGAATACAAACTTTCTTTGAAACTGCTGATATTCTCTCCAATAGTACTACCTTTTATATCAAGATTAACTGTATGTTCAGATGATAAATTAAAAGAATCACTTGCTTGGAAAAATAGATTAATTAATATTCCAACTATTACTACCAGTAATTGCCCTTTGAAAATATTGAATAACTTTATTTTTTTAAAAAATTTAGTATCCCATAAAATTAAAATAATTAATGAAATACTAGTAATAAATATTGCTTCAATTGATAATGCGTCGGGTGTTGTAAATATATTTATTAATTCAGTAAAAGTATTTTGTCCATCTGATTGAGAAAAAGTTAAATCACCTTCAAAATTCTTATCGTAGCCAAAGGCGTGAGGGATTTGTTTTAAAAATATAATTAATCCTATTGCAACCAACATACCTTTGATAACAGAATTAGGCATATAATATCCTATTATACCTCCTTTTAAAAAACCAAAGATTAATTGAATAATTCCAGAAATTACAACTGCTGATAAAAATATCTCGAATGACCCAAGCTCTTGAATTGAAATAAGGGTTACTGCTGTTAAACCTGCTGCAGGCCCACTAACACCTAAAGATGAATTACTTAAAAATCCAACTAGAATTCCTCCAACAACCCCCGAAATAATTCCAGATATGAGTGGGGCACCAGATGCTAAAGCGATTCCAAGGCACAAAGGAACAGCTACCAAAAAAACAATTATTGATGCTGGTAAATCGCTTTTCAGGTTAGATTTTAGTGATAAATTAACTTTAGACATGTTGTTAAAAAGAAAATGGAGTTTATGTAACTGAATAAACCTTAAATTTGATGGAATTATAAATAAAGAGATTATTGTATGAAAATATTAGCTAAAACTTTTTTCGCCCTAGAAGATACTCTTTCAGATGAGATATTAGAAATTGGTGGCAAGAATATTAATCCCACTAAAAGAGGTGTTTGGTTTGAAGGTAATACAAAAATGTTATACAAATCAAATATAATGCTAAGGTCTGCATTAAGAATACTCGTACCGATATTAGAATTTACAGCATATGATGAAAGAAGACTTTACAAACATATCCATGAATTTGATTGGTCTAAATACTTAGGATTAGATAGAACATTTGCTATTGATTCCGTTACTAGATCAAATAGATTTAAGCATAGCCAATATGTTGCTTTAAAGGTAAAAGATGCAATTGTAGATCAATTTAGAAACAATACAGGTCAAAGACCCAGCATAGATACTAAAAACCCAGATATTTTAATAAATGTTCACTTAAACGATGCAAAATTTACCGTTTCATTAGATAGCTCAGGCGATACTTTAAACAAGAGAGGATACAGGGAACAAGGGCATCCTGCTTCATTAAACGAAGCTTTAGCTGCAGGCTTGATATTAAAATCTGGTTGGAAAGGAGAAAATGATTTATTAGATCCATTTTGTGGATCGGGTACGATACCGATTGAAGCTGCATTAATTGCTACAAATACACCTCCTGGTCTTAATCGAGATTTTTCATTTATGAATTGGGATGATTTTGATCAAGAACTTTGGCAAGAAGCTTTGGTTGAATCTAAGTCAAAAATAAAAAAGTTGAATGTTAATATTTATGGTTCAGATATATCTGAAAGATCTGTAAATGTAGCAAGAGAATGCATAAGTAATATTGGATTAAACAAGATTCAGATTAGAAGAGAAAGCTTCGATTTAACCAATAGACCCGCTGAAACTGGTACTATTATTACTAACCCACCTTATGGTGAAAGATTAAAAGAGGATGATCTAATAGATTTTTATCAAAAAATAGGTGATACTTTAAAGCAAAGTTATAATGGCTGGGATGCATGGATTTTAAGTGGGAATTTACAGGCTCTAAAATTGATTGGACTTAAAACTTCAAAAAAAATAAATTGTATGAATGGGGATATTGAGTGTAAATTTAATAAGTATGAGCTATATAGAGGAACAAAAAGGGTATTTAAAGAAAAATCAGAATCTGAATAATATTTTATCTTTAATTTTTTAGACTTTTTTGATTTGTGTAGTATCGTTCTTTAAAATCTGCTCTAAGTTTATCAAGTTCTACAACCACAAAACAGTCAATTGAATTAGCAAAAGATTCATCAACACCAAAGTCAACAAATTTTGTTCCCCCAAAATCTGTTAGATCTACATATCTTCTTAGCAAGGTAGGCACTGACATGCCAAATTGCCTAATTGCTCTTTTCAATTTTATGAAGTCATCTTTAAATTCATCACTATCAAATATTGGAATAATTTGTTCTAAGTCCTTTTTTTCTATAATATAAGGGTTTTTTGCTTTAGCAATTTTACGAGTATCATTAAACCACTTTTGATGATAATAAACCAACATGTTTTTTGCAGCAGAGGGATAAGAATCACTAATACTTACTGCACCAAAAAGGTATTTATATTTAGGAAATTTCGATAAAAATGCTCCAATTCCTTGCCATAAATAATCTAAAGCAGAAGATCCCCAATATCTCATTTGCACAAAACTTCGACCTAATTCAACTGAACTATTTAAAATATCAATATAATCTTCATTAAATTCAAACTGGAGAGCATTATAAATGCTATTAATACTTTTTTCTTTAATTATTTCTTCACAAACTCCAAGACGGTAGGATCCCACAATCTCTAATTTTTTATCATCCCATACAATTATATGTTTGTAATAGGTATCATATTCGTCAAAATCCTTTGTGTTGCCTGTTCCTTCTCCCACTTTTCTAAAAGTGATTTCCCTTAACCTTGCAATTTCTTCTATTATATTATGTGATTTATCATATTCACATAAATAAATGGTTTTGTTGTCTTTTGTTTTACCGAGAAGTATTGAATCCTTAAATTCTTCGATTAATAATTCTTTTCTAATTGGATGAATAATGGTGTTAACAGTTTTAAAAACATCTTTTTTATTCTTACCAATATTATAAACATGCTTTTTAAGCATTTTAGTTTCATATCCACGAGATATTGATTTTCCACTAAATGATGAACCTGGAATTAGCTTTCCAATTATTAATTGAATAGAAGAGTTTCTTTTCTTTAAAACTTCTCTGAAAAGCATAAACTGAGAAATTTCTTGATTAATACTAGAAATAGAATAAAATAGTCTAGTATTTTTACCATCAATATAAACAGGTAAAATTGGTAAATCAAATTTAGAAGCTAGGTTGATAGCTCCCTGTTCCCAAGGGGAGTCTTGAACTTTTCCAAACTGATAAGTCGAAACAAATACCGAAGGGAAAAATATAACTAATTCTCCATCTTTTAAGCTTTTCTCAATATTTGCTATATTTTTTTTTCTCTCATCTAAAGAGTCAAAATCAACTGGAATAATAAGGTCAGATAAATTTGATATTTCCGCTACTACATCGCTAGCAATCACTTTAACATCTTTTCTGATTTCACTAATTGCTTTTAATAGGATTAATCCATCAAGTGCTCCTAATGGATGATTTGCTGTAAGAATAACTGCTCCTTCCGATGGTATTCTTAACTTATGTTGATCTGATAGTAAGTAAGTAAAGTTGAGTTTATGAAAAAGACCATCTATAAAATCGAATCCTTTTAGGTGTTCCAATTCTTTTAAATACTTATTAATTTCTTCTTCATTAAATAAGAATTCTAAAAATTTAAGCATAAGAGACTTAAATATCTTAGGATACTTTTTTAGAAAAGGAGGATCCTTTAATTCTATTATTTCATTTAAGTTCAATGCTCTTGTGTTAAAATTGAATCAATATTAGAATATTCTTGTAAAGTATCTATTCCAAAATAAACTTTGTGCATTTCTCTAACTATTGGTGCTGCAGCTACACTTCCATATCCACCATTTTCTACAATTGCAATAATTGCTACTTCAGGGTCTTTATATGGAGCAAAGCTAACAAACCAAGAGTGGGGTTTCCCCTTATTATTTTGAGAAGTTGAAGTTTTTCCACAAATATCGACTTGATTTAGGTGAACATTAGTGGCTGTTCCACCTTGGTTAACAACTTTCCACATGCCAAATTTCACTATATCAAAGTAGTCAGAAGCAATTTTAATATTTGTTGATTTGTAGTTCATCACTTCGTACTTTTTGATAAGTGGGTTAAATACTTTCCAAACTAAGTGAGGTTGATAATAAGTTCCTCCATTTGCTATTGCAGCAGTGTAAGCTGCCATCTGTAGAGGAGTTGTTAGGATTTCACCCTGCCCAATACCCCAATTCAATGCTATCCCTTTTGGAACATATCCTTGGTATATTTTTTCTAACGTTTGGATTGATGGTAAGTTTCCATCTCTTTCATTTGGTAAATCAATTCCAGTTCTTGTACCAAAACCAAATTTCAACCCATATTCTCTTATTTTTTCTATTCCTAACTTAATACCAAGATGATAAAAATAAACATTACATGATGATCTTATAGCATCAACAACATTGATTGTTCCATCAGTATGGGTACAATGAAAAGATCTATTCCCAAATTTCAAAAATCCTGAGCAGGTAAAAGTTGAATTTTTTGTGATTATACCCTCTTCTAATGCAGCAAGAGCCACTAACATTTTCCAAGATGAACCTGGAGCATATTCTCCTTGAATTGGTCTATTTAGCAATGGTTTATCAGAATTATCACGGAGTTGATTATAAACCTTTGCTGGTATTCTTCCCGAAAAATCTTCCAATTTAAAATGAGGAGAACTAGCGTAAGCTAATATACCACCAGTATTAACATCAATTGCAACAGCAGAGCCAACCTTGCCAATTAACAATTCCTCAGCTTTCGCTTGTAATTTTGAGTCAATATGAAGAATTAAATCAAATCCTTTTACAGCGTCTTTATCAAGTTTACCATCATCAAAAGCTGATACTTTTTGTTGGAATTTATTAACTGCAATCCATTCACTACCAAATGATCCTTTCAATAAATCTTCATAAGAGTATTCAAGTCCATTTCTACCTATATCGTCACCAGGAAAATAATATCGTTTTTGTTCTAACCTTTTTTTAGAAATTTCTCCTGTGTAACCCAAAATATGAGATAACTCAATTACGGATTCATATTTTCTTTTCGATTCTATTGTTATATCAACACCGGGCAAATATTGGTTGTATTCCTCTATTGCTGAAACAATCTCAATATTAACATCTTTAAATATTTTTATTGGGTTTAGTCTGGAATATCCCTTGTACTTCGATAATACTTTATCAACCTCTGATTCTTCAGTATTTAAAAGTGATGAGAGTAGCGTTTTAGATTGTTTAGTAAATTCACTTGGTGTTATTGTAATTGAAAATGCAGGTTGGGAGTGTACTAACATCTCATTATTTCTGTCGAAAATGTTGCCACGGATTGGTTCTTTTCTTACAAGTTTAATAGCTTGGTTTTCTGAAAGCTGCTGATACTTTGATGTTTCAAAAATTTGCATGTATGCAAGCTTTGAAATAAATACTAGGCATAAAATAAGGGTTATTCCATTTAGTAAGTTTTTTTTGCCTTTGGATGCAAAATATAAACTGTCATTTATCATTTTTTAAATTATCTGCAATATTTATAAAAGCAATTACTAATGCTAAAAATACACCACCAGGTCTTGAAGAAAAAGTGGAGGTAAGCAAACTTACAATTAAAAATATGATGATACAAATACCGCTGGACAAATAAAAAGCATTAATTATCTCGCTATTATTTTTACGAATTTTTGAAAGTGAACTTGTTACATAAAAGCCCAAAACAGAAAAATAAACGAGTGCCATTGGTATTCCAGCTTTGTATGATATGTGAACGTAAGCATTATGGATAAAAGGAGAAATCCAATTTACAAGATCAAAACTTGAATTATAATAGCTGAAATCACGAGAAAGACCCATACCACCAAGTAGATATAAATAAATTTCATCATAAAGTTTGAAAATTTCATCAAATCTCGAAAGAAATGAAACATCACCTGTTAGATCTGTACTTGATGTAAATCTTTTATAAAAATAGTCGAAAAGGTATTCAGATAGTTCGGGAGCTAATGTTAAAATTCCAATTATGAATATTGTTAAGATTGTAAAAACTAAAAATAGGATGTTAATTTTTTTCTTTGCTTCAAAAAAGAAAAATGATATTGTCAGACCCATAATTGTTGTTATCCAATATACTCTTGAAAATGTAATAATAAGCCCAATTCCAGAAAACAAAGTCAAAATTAAAAAAGCTGATTTACTTTTAAAGCCTTTTAAAGAAATGTAAAAGATTGAACCAAAAATTATCCCAAGAGTAAATATTTCTTGGTTAGATCTCTGAAAACTAGTTGCTTCATATATGTTTCTTGCACTAGAAATTCGTAAGTAGTTTAAAATTGACCAAAAAATGAAGGTGAGAAAAAGTGAAAAAATTAAATGCTTAACAAAGTAATTCAACTTTTTATAACTTGTTATTTCCTCTCTGATTGGAAAATATAAGAGAATTACACCTGCTCTCAGGTACTCACTAATCGATCCTGCAATAGGAGATGTACCTGTTATTACTCCCATAATTAAATAAAAAAGGTACATAAAAAAGAAGAATAAAATCAAAAAATCGCCAAGATTTTTAATTATTGTCCTTTTTTTGATATATATCATATTAAAGAAAAATAATATTAGCCCGGAATACCAGACAATAATAATTGCTAAATCGATTGGGTTAATACCCTTGTTACTTAGATTAGTCCAAAGAGGGATTGTATACACAAAAAATAAAATCCAGTTTTTACTATTCTTACTAATGTAATAAATGGAAGTGAATACTACAGGAATAAGAAGGCTAGCTAAACTAATTTCGTAATACAGAAAAGTAGTAACTATGCTTACAACTAATAAAAAAATTAAACCAATATTAAATCTACTTAAATGACTCATTTCTAATCATTTAAATGAAGTTTTACATTTGCAATAAATCGTTTGTAGGCATTAATGATTAGTATAAAGAAAATTGTTAATACGAATGAACCTAGAAAAGAGCCAATCACAAGTAGACTTCTTTTTGGTCTATCTTTTTTATCAGCTGGGATTGCTTTATCAATTACAAATAAGTTCTTAGTATTTTTATTTACATCTAACCTAGCTTTTTCTATCATGGGTAATAAAAATGCTCTGATTGTAGTAAATGCTTCAAAATCTGCATAAAGATTTGCGTATTCAACAGCTATCTGGCCTGCGTTGTTAATTGTCATATTTCCAGCCATTCCTGGTTTTACCATTACATTTTTTAGTTGCTCTCTTAAGCTAGATAGTAGTTTCTCTCTTTTTAGGGTTTCAAAATCGTTACTACCGTAAACATCTTTGGTATAATCATAAGATAGCTCAGCTAACATTTCTTGTTGTTTCAATTCGCTAATAGCATTACTATATGACTTTGCTTGATCTTCAAAAGAAAATACTTTATATTTACTGGCAAATATTTTTAAAGAATCAGCGATTTTTTTATAGGCAGAATCTATATAGCTTAGTCTTTTTTCTAGATAAAATAGATTGTAATCTGCTTCTTCCATATCAAGTTTTGTAGAAAGTCCATCAGCAATGCTTGCAAAATCATTTGCCATCTTACTAGCTCTAATTTTATCTTTATCCCAAACTGAAATCAAGTAATTGCCAGTTTCTAAAAATTCTACTTTATGATTTAAAGCAAACATTTTTCTTGTGTTTAGCATAGTTGTATCTTCATCCAATTCATAGATATGTTTTAGATTGTATTTCTTGATAATTGAATCTTGTACCGTTCGGCTTTCTAGAATCACCATATATTCATAGGATTGACCATCACCACCGCCAGTTAAGCTATTTAATCCTAATTTTTTTAGGGAGCTACCAACATTTGAAATCATGTTTTCAAATGCAGAACCTGTTGACCTAGGGGGGACAAGGTTAACTGTAGATTTGAATTGAACTTCTACAAAATAAAGACTATAAATTATAGATGCTACTGTTACAATAAAAGTAATTGTAGCAATTAGCCATTTGTTTCTTAATATTATTCCAACGTAATATACTGCTGGACTTAATTCATTTTGATCTTCTGACATTATTTTTTACTTAACGGATTATTTAAAACTGGAATTTTATCAAAATCTTCGGTTGGAACAGCAAATTCACCATCTTCAAACAAAAGGTTCTTTCCAATAATACTTGCAGGAAGATATTGACTGCCGCCACTAACAAAAGGAGAAATAACCGCATTTGCTAATAAATTATAAGCAAATGATTTTTCACCTACATTTATAATATCCTTAAATGATCTAGCAGTAAAACCCTTACCATTTAGCCCACGAGTTAATACTTCTTTTCCATCAGGATAAACTTTGTAAACTTCACAGGGGATAAAGCTACCATTTCCTTGTGGGAATCTTATTAATCCATTACTTTGCCTGTAAACTCCAGTCGCAAAAATATTCTGATTAATTATTTTTTTTACTAAAATTCCATAAGGTAGTTCTCTTTTATTACAAAGCTCAATTAAGCGATCTTTCATTTTTTGATAATTTAATTCTCTTTCAGTAGAAGTTAGTTCTAATACCGAATACATTGCAGAGCCTTCTCTTTTATGTCCCAAATTTTCTCTTATTCTTTTAGTTGGAATCCGTTCAGAAACTAATGTTTCCAAATACCCATCCTTTACTAAAGTTTTAGATTCAGGAATTATTCCATTATCGTCTAATATTAAACTACCAACAAGCTCTGTATTAGAATGTTTTTGTTTTGATGGATTTAGCTCTACAGACAAAAACTCAGGCAATACTCTACCACCAATTTTAGTTTGAAATGCTTTATTTGAACCACCAGTTGAAAAACCTGATTCGGATACAGGTGCTCTTTGAGCAATCAAATTACTTGCAAAACTCTGTACAAATAGTTCAGCTGCAGCATTCTGTGTAAACATTACTGGGCCAGAGTAATCATCATCAATAAGTTCTGTTGCAGCAGATTCTGATAGGACTTTCGCTACGTTATTTGCAGCTATTTTTAATGAATCTAGAGTTGGCAAATCATTAGGATCTAATGAATAACAAGTGTAGTAGTTTGCTAATGGCATTCCATCTTTTGCTTGGGTACTTGCTACAATTTCCAGACCTGTGTAATAACTTGTTTTTAAATACTTAATTCCCTCACTATTGTAATAATAAGAACGATTTGGAACAAATTCTACTAATACAGCCGAAGAATTAATACTTGGGTAATTTTTAAAAATAGCTGAAATTTCTTTTGTTAAATTCTCTAATTTAACCTTATCAGGTACGGGTAATTCTTCATCAATTATTTTTGTATTTGGCTCTAGCTTCATAAAATCGACGGTTGTATCCTTTCGGTTTTTATTTTTTAGAGCAGCAACTTTTTTGGAATACAGTTCAGCAGATTGCTTGTAAGCAGCATCTGTAGCAAGCCACAATTCTCTTCTTAAATAATCATAAGAAGGCTCGTGGGCTATCTGTCGGTTTTTAAATCTTTCTTCATCATCTGATGAACCAAAAAAGTTAAGCCCAATATCAAAAAAATTCGTGTTATCAAATTTATAATCACCAACTCTTACTTCGCTTGTTAAAGATGCGTTATAATTATGATTGCTTTTTTTAATAGCACCAAGAGTAGATTCAATTACCAGTGAATTTGCAAAGTCAATCTTATAAGAAATGTAATAAGGCTTGCCTAAATCTTTTATTATCAACTTGTTCATTGATCTTTGAAGTTCATCTTTCATGGCAGAAAAAATGACATCATCATCTTTTGAAAAAAGTTGTACTGAAATGATTAGAATTAAAAATATATGCTTCATTATTTTTTTGTTTAATTATTAGGGTGTTTGTTTTATTGGAGATTCTAGGACAGGTAATTTTGCCTGTGATTTTTGCTTTTTCTGTACTTCGATATTCGAAACTAATAATGTTGGGGAGCAAGCTGAAACTGGCACACTACCAGATTCGGCACCACAAATACCATTAAAAACTCCAATATCATTTGCAGCTGCAACGATGTTTGAAAAAGTTGTGAGAGGAGTACCTATAAGATCCACACCTCTAACAAGCTCATCTGGTCTACCATCTGTAAAGATTTTGTAAACAACTAAAGGTAATACATTGAAAGCATTTGGGATTGTTCGATTTGTGAAGGTAAAACCACCTTGAACAACATCAAAAAACAATCCAAATTCTTTATCTTCTTTTTTACAAAGCTCCCTAAGTTTATCTTTTAATTCTATTATTGAAACTGTAGTTTTAGCATCAACAATTAAATTTGATTGCCTTGAAACAGCATCTCTTCCAGGTTGTCTTCTCCCATGACCATTTGATTTAGGAAAGTTATCAATTGGTGAACGTGACATTAAAAAGTTTTTAAATTTACCATCTTCTACAGCGATAACTTTTTCAGCTTTTATTCCTTGATCATCAAATGGATAATTACCTGAAATTTCATTTCCTTTCAAGCTTCTTTTAGTTGGATCAAAAATTACATTAATAAAATCTGGTAAAATTTCTTTACCCATTGATTTTTTAAATGTTTGACTAGAATTAGGATCTTTTTCTCGGTGACCTTCTACACGATGACCAAAAATTTCATGAAAGAAAACACCTGCAGCTTCTCCTGATAAAATAGCTGGACCAGAATAAGTACCCATTATATCAGCTGTTTTTAATAAGTTTAAGGTAGCTATTAGTTCTTCAATATCTTTTGTAATTTCATCAGAATTTGCAAGATTTTTATCTTCATAAGAAAAGAATGTTTTATAAAGAGGTAAGCTCATTCCATCATCTGCTTTAGTTTTGGCATAAACAGAAATTCTTGCATACGTTTCTGGCCAAACTAATTTTCTGCCTTCAGTATCCACAAAATATTTTGTTATATGTTCTACGTTAAAGCTTACTGTACCTGTGTATAACCAAGGTTCAGCTAAGAACATTGATGATAATTTATTTAGTTCAGCAGTCCACTTAGTTTTATCAACATTAATTTTTGGGGCTTTACCAAGGTTTTCTGTATATACTTCATCAACACTAAAATCTGGTGAGTTATCTTCTTCTTTTATTTTAACTTTTTTATTAGTTAATACTTTATCTAGGGTTTCAATTGCATTTTTATAATGGCTGTCTGTAGCTTTCCATATAGCCTGTCTTATTGCCATTTCCTCATTTTCAATGCTTAACTCAGGTGAGCTAGATCCTGAAGCAAAACTAAATGATTCACCTCTTATTATATGGGTGTTATCCAATTGCCTTTCACCTACCCTTAAATCAATATCAAGGATTCTAGATCTATTTTCTAAATCTGATACAATGTGGCCAAAAGAAGAAGTTATTCTAATCTCTTCAGTTTCTGTAACAGCATAACCAATATAGTAGGGAGGGGTTTCCTCATTTTTAAGACCTTCAAAGGATCTATTAAGCTCAGTTTCTAGAATATTAATTAAATCCTTAGAAACAAGTTGAGCAGAAATCAATGTTATAATTATTAATATTTTGTTCATTCTTATAAATATTTATTGAGTGTTATATTAAGTTTTTCATCCATTTCATATAGATACGGAGAGCCGGTGGGAATGTTAAGGTTTGGTATATCATTTTCAGAAATTCCTTCCAAATACATTATAAGCCCACGAAGTGAATTGCCATGTGCAACTATTAAGATGTTCTTACCATTCTCTAAAAATGGTTTAATGTTGTTGTTATAATAAGGAACAACTCTATCACGAGTCATTTTTAAGGACTCACCATTTGGAGGTGGAGTATCAAAACTTCTTCTCCAAATGTGCAATTGTTCTTTTCCAAATTTTTCTCCAACTTCAGCTTTATTCTGACCTTGAAGATCTCCATAGTGTCTTTCGTTTAAAGATTGATCTCTGGTAGTTTCAATTTGAACACCCATCTCACTTTGAATAATGTTTGCAGTATTAATTGCTCTTGTTAGAACGGATGTAAATAAGTGATCAAATTTATATTCTTTAAGAAGAGATCCAGCTTTTTTTGCCTCAAGAATTCCTTGATCTGTTAAATCTACATCAACCCAACCGGTGAATAAATTTTTTAAATTCCAAATTGATTGACCATGTCTTACACAAACTAATTTTGGCATTTTTTTATTATATTGTTATTAAATAATGTACAAATCTAATTAAAAAATAAGAGTTGCTTAATAATATAGGATAAAAATATTTTTTAGTTGCTGATTTGTGTAACCAAAATGTATTTAAATGTGTCTATATGTTTAGAAAGCAGAAAGAATAAATATTATGTTGAGAAAAAGTTTAAATAGTGTAAGCCAAAACGAAGACCTTGGGCAACTTGTAAAAGAGCTCAAGAAAGGTTCGGCTGAAGCATTTCACATTATTTATAACAAATATCAAAACAGAATATATAGGTTCTGTCTAAAAATGCTAGGAGATAGCAATTTAGCAAAAGACGCCTTTCAAGAAACTTTTATAAGACTCCATGAAAAAAAACACACATTTCGAGGTGAAAATTTTACATCATGGCTTTTCACAATTTCTAGGCACACTTGCCTTAACCACTTGAGATCAAAAAAAGAATACGAAGAATATAACGAAGTTTATCATACAGATACAAAAACTAAAAGTGAAGATGTTTTATTAAAAGAGATTCTTGAAAAATCAATAAACACATTACCAATTAGCCTAAGAGAGGCATTTATTTTACGTGAATATGAACAATGCACCTATAATGAGATTTCAGAAATCTTAGATATTGAGCTTTCATTAGCAAAAATAAGGGTTCATAGAGCAAGAGTGCTATTACGTAAATTATTAAAACCTATCGTTAAGGAAATAAATGAATCTTGAAAATTTAATATCTAAATATCTTGATGGTGAGCTATCTGTTGAAGAAGATCAGCAATTAAGAAATATCATTTCAAACGATTTTGAAGCTAAAGCTACATTCGAAGAGTATGTGGAGATGAGCTATCTAATCAATGAAGATTCAAATAAAATTAATACTCCTTCTGAATTAAAAGATAATGTTGAAGATAAAATTCTAATGAGAATAATGAGCGACGCTAACCATTATACCTCCAATAGTGAAATATCCGAAAATAAAGAAGAGAATAAAAGAAGATTAATTCCTATTGCATTCCTATTTTTAATTGGATTGTCAATATTTGGATATTTTCAATTTGAAACTAAAAAACAAACAAACGATCCTAATTATAAATTAGTAGAGCTAGATATATTTCAACCAGCTAACAATTTACTAGCTGAATATGAAACTACAACAACTGGAAATAAGCACTCCAAATCTGATAAAAATAATAATCAGCTTAGCTCCAAATCAAAAAATACAAAATTGAGTTTAATTAATAATAACATCGATATAAAAAATAATACATCTAATGTTAATAACAATCAAAATGAATTAAAGGTAATTGCTAACAATATATTGGATGAAGTATCAAAAAATACAAAACCCAAGAAGTCATTTAATAAAATATTAGATAATGAAACTTCAAATATTACAGTTAGGAATCACAGCGAAACTAATATTACATCAGTAAGTATTTCATCGCCACTTCAAAATATTGATTCTGATTACGGCTCACTTGATTTTTATGAAGAAAAAAATACAAGAAATTTTACAAATCAATTTTTTGGAAGGCTAGAATTTAGCTCAATGGCAGGTAGCGAGATGTTACAAGGCGGTTATTCTCCAACAAGTACCGACCCGATGAATAATTTTGCACAATCAATAGCGTATAAAATTAATGAAAATCAAAAAATTGGCTTTGAACTGGGTTTTAGCGAATATACTTTTTCTGCTTCAACAAGAGTTTTAATTCCTTTTTCTAATCTTGATGGCTTTGTTGTTGATCCCAGTGCTGGTGATAGATATACAAACTCAGGAGTATCTACAATTGTAACTAACGATACAAAATACAGGTCTTTTTGGGCTGGTGTATTTGCAGAAAGAAGATTAATGAACATAGGTGATTTAGATTTTAATGGTAGAGTAGGGTTTGGAGCTACAAATTCTGGACCGCTAGCTTATGGTAGATTATTAGGTAACTATAAGCTATTTAATAATATTAGCTTGAGTGCTGGATTAGATTTTAGAATGTTTCAGTCGAATTATTCTAGTTTCTTAGATCAGTCGAATGGCTTTAAGAGTAATGTAGGTTTTATTTACGGGTTAAATATTACTTTTTAACAAAATCATAATGATTTCTTAATATTCAGTGTATAATATGATATTTCTTATTATATTTGAAAATTAAACTAATTCAAAGGGGCTTATTTTAGTTTTTTATACTAAATTTTTTTGGTGCATACCAATTACGTTGCAATACTGCAACCCTGCCTCTTTTTTCTTAGAAAGTAACAAAATTCAGGAGATTTTATAATGAAACGTTTTATTTTAATAATAACAACGTTAGTTTTGGCATTAGGTTTCGAAGCCTTTGCTTCTACAACTGGAAAAATAAGCGGAATTGTAATAGATGGTGAAGGGAAACCTGCTGCTGGTGCTACAATTCGAGTTTTAGGAACGCCTAGGGGTGCATATACAGATGCCAAAGGTAAGTTTTTTATTAGTGGAATTGATGTCGGTGAATGGGAAGTTCAAGCCTCTATTGTAGGTTCTGAACCATTTGTTAAGAAAATTAAAGTCTCATCTGACAGAACTACTGACATTGAGTTCAATTTGACAGTTGATGAAGTAATGATGGAAGAAGTAGTTGTTGTTTCAACAAAACTTGTAGACATGGAAGCCAAAGGTTCTGAAAGAAAAATTGGCCAAGAAACGATTCAGAATGTTTCAACAGCCAATGTTACTAGCTTAGTATCATTAACAGCTGGAGTTTCTGCTTCTGGTTCAGGTTATCAGGTAAGAGGTAGTAGATCGGATCAAACTCAGATTAGGGTAGATGGTATGGATGTATCCGATCAATTTACTGGTGGCTTTGGTTCAATTGGTAATACTTATTACCCTGGTGTGTCACAAGCTGCACTTGCTGAAATGAATGTGAAAACTGGTGGTTTTGGAGCAAAATATGGTTCCGCAACTGGTGGTGTAGTAAATATGGAAGTGAATGCAGGAAATACCAAAAGATATAAAGGTTCATTAATATATAGAACTGATGTTGGTGCTTTGTGGGGATCGTCTGCTAGTAATATTAGAATAATAAGAGGTTCTAATAACTTAGGAATTGAAAATTATGGTGAAGGTTACCAACTACAAGGACCAAATCAACATCAATTAGATGTTGCCTTAGATGGACCGTTACCATTTACTGAACTATCAACTTTTAGTTTGTCTAACAAAACTTTATACGAACAGTTTACTGGAAATTCTTACGATATTAGAGATCCAAATGGTAATAACCTAGGGCAATTGCCACACCAAAGTGCTTGGGTTAGAAATATAACTCCAAGATTCAACTTCGTATTAAACGATCGAATAAGATTACTTGTTGGTGGTAGCTGGGGTAGAACTAACAGACAGAATTCATCTGCTGCTTGGTTGTATGCTGATAACCCTGCAAGATTTATTAATTATGACCAATTTGGTAATTCACTCGATACTACAATTAATGCACTTACAGAAAGAGAATATAAGCAGGGTGGAAGAGATTGGCTTCAAACAAATGCTTTTGCTAGAATACAACACAATTTAACAAACACTATATTCTATGAAATAAATGTTAGATATAATGTTCAGCAAGATTATGTTGGAAGATTAGTAAACCATGATGAGTATGGAAGACCTGGATTTTTTACTGGTTGGGAATTTCTTCAACCAACTGATAATTTAAGTTTGAACGATAACAATTATATTGAAAATGGAAGTAACAACGAAGAATTAAACAAACCAAATCAACAACATGATTACTATGAACAACATGACTACAATGGATTATCTACAAAAGATGGTAAGTTTTCTCCAGGTGGATATCCTGTAGAAAATCCTTTATCTGGATATGTAGAGGGAACAAGTTTTAATAGTGCTGGTAATTTGGATAATGCTTATGGTTTAAATGGAAGATTTATCGAACACGCTTCTGGTGGATACGAATTTAGACACAACTCATATTTCCAAGTTGATGGTAATATTAACTTTCACATCGAATCAGGTCAGTTCAAACATGATTTAGTTACAGGGTTTGAATTAAGATTTACTGAAATGCACCGTCAGGATGTTAACAGTCCTGCTGTTGGTGGTTCACAAGGAAAAGATATCTATACTGATATGTGGCAATCAATTTATACAACTGACCCAGAGTATATTGCTATAGCAAACCAACCTAAAAGACCAATTAATTTTAATCTATATGTAGAAGACCAAATTGAATATGGTGGATTTATATTTACACCTGGGTTAAGAGTAGAAGGTTTTTATGCAAATGAAAAACATAGATTAGTTGAAAATTCTGAACAATTTATTTTATTATCAAGGTTTGATGGAACAGATGATGCAATAAATTATAATAATTCTGAATTGTTTGCAGATACAGATTTAAAGTTATTTTTTGGTCCAAGAATAAACATTAATTACCCAATAAGCGATAGATCTAAATTATCATTGAATTATGGTGTTTATTACAAAATAGCACCTCTTCAACCAATGTTTGATAACTTTAATTATAATGCACTTATTGGATTATCTGGTCAAAGAGTTGGTAACCCAAATATGGAACCAGAACAAACAAACATGTATGAAGTTAGATTTGACTATGGAATTAGTGATGATTATGCATTCAATGTACAAGCATACTACAAAGATGTATTTAATGAACTTGGTGTAGTTGGTGTTAGAACAACTCCAGAACCTTATTTCCAAACTGATGTAGTAGAATATGGTACTTACAGAGGTCTAGAAATGGAATTAAGAAAAGCTCCAACCAATAATTTCAACTTCTTTATTAATTATACCTTGGCACAAGCACTTGGTACTGCAGATAATGTTAATACTAATATTGGTATTGCACCAGATAGAACAATTCCTGGAAGAGATATTTTCCCATACCCATTAAGTCCATATCCTCTTGGTAGAGATATTAGACATAATGTAACTGGTAATGTTGGATTTTTCTATGGTAAAGGCGAAGGACCATCTCTTGGAGGAATTAGATTATTAGAAAGATCACGAATTGCTTTAACATATAACTACAGATCGGGTGTTCCTTTTACTGTATCTGATGTTTCTGGACAAGCACTTAGTGAAAGAAATGTAGAAAGATTCCCTTCAGTTTGGAGTATGAATTTGAAATTATCAAGAACAATTGATTTAGGTGATTTATTCAAATCTTCATCACTTGCTAGAAAAACGATTACACTTTCTTTAGATGTATTTAATTTCTTGAACAGAACTGCTCCTATTGCTTGGAACACAACTTCAAAAGATCCTGATTATAATTCTGGTTTGCTTGAATCATTCCAAATTGGTAGTGTTTTAGATCAGAATTTCTATAAAGAGGGTAGTGCAGATTTTGCAGATTCATTTGCTCCTGCACAATATGACCCATTTGGAAATAGAATGTACAACGAAAAATCAGATTTTGATGAAAATGGAGTTGTAACACAAGAAGAGCAATTCCAAGCGAGTTTAGATTATTTCCAAGATTTACTAAGATTTAAAGGGAATTATCAAACTCCGAGAACAGTTTACTTTAATGTTCAATTTAGCTTTTAATTAGAAAATTATAATAACAAGAGGTTTCAAAAAAATGAAAAATTTATTAATAATAATATTACTTTTAGGAACGGTGTTTTCCGTCTCATTAAAAGCTGATATTTCTGAGGAAGCTAAACGAGAATTAGCTAAAGATAAATCGACCAATAAGAAGCAACTAGCTCCAACAGGTTTTTTCGATAATAGAAAAAACACTGTGTCAAATATAGAGTTTTACACATCAAACTGGGGTATATTTGGATATAATATCGCCAATAGAGTTGGTGGTGGATATTGGCCTAGAGGATCAAAAAATCAGTATATTTTTGCTGGTGGAGCTTGGTTTGCAGCTCAAAAAGATGTTGAGCAAGGTGATTCTACAGCAAGAAAGAAATTTGTTGAAATTACTTATAACCCTAGTAATGGTAGATCTTGGTTTGTACCAGGTAGGGTAAGAGATAAAAATGGTAATGTTACGGATTTAGCGGATTTTAATGATATTTATAAATATAGGACATATTTTTCTACTGATTTCGATAGACAAACTGGTACTGCAATTTCAAGTGAGGAAAGAACTTGGCCAGCGTGGCCAATTTGGGATGTTATTCCTGAAGATACTGTAAAGATTAATAGATACTTTGGATTGTATGTAGAAGATGAAGATTTAAGAACTAGTAATGAATATCCTGATGGACCAGCGTTTATTTCTGAAGAAGATATTTTCGCTACATTTAAAGATACTGATTTGAACTTCTACGATGATGGATTCGGATTTAGAAATGCTTACGGATATCCTCTGTATATTCAAATAGAGCACATGATTTATTCATGGGGATTTGGTCAGTATAAAGATTTTGTATTCTTAAAATATGATTTCATTAATTTCTCTGAAGATACATTATGGAACTGTTGGCACGCACCAATTATGGATGTTGATGTTGCTCGGTCTCCTTTTACTGGTTTTGGTGCTAGAAATGACAGAGTAAGATGGTACGATTGTGATTCATCATTAAATATGGCAGCTCAGTGGACAGATCCTCAGAATGGTGAAAGAGGATTTGGATTTGGATATTTAGGATTTGATTATCTTGAATCTCCTGCTGTAAAGAACTACTTTTACTTAGATACTACTGCAACTGGTGCTATTATAGATACTATTTTTGCTGATCCAGACATTATTAGAATTACTCCTGATAATCCACTTGATCAAATGGCTGTTAGATTTTTAATAGACATGGAAGGAGATACTCTTTTCCCGAGTCCAGAAATTTTTGATGATAGAAACTTTTTAAGAAAAACTCAGAGAGTTTTCCCAGTTGAAGAGCAATTAGGACTCGTAACATTTAGAAACTGGTCTAGCCAAAATGATGTATCTGGTGATAACCAAAGATATGATTTCATGTCTTATGCTCAGGCAGATGGAGATACAGGCCCTGGTGATAAAAGATATATGATGGCAACTGGTCCTTACAATATGTTACCAAAAGATACTGCAAGAGTAGTTGTTGCTGTTGTTCTAGCAAGAACTTCGGCAGGTGGAGAGGCAACAGGTGAATGTAATGATATGAAAGAACTTGAGTCGCTTGATAAATTTGCTCAAGATGTTTACGATAATAACTTTAAATCACCTATTCCACCAACTAGGCCAAACATTACAGAATGGGTCCCTTTAAATAATGGTGTGATTATCAAATGGGATAGTACATCTGAACTTTCAAGAGATGAAGAAGGTGATGGTTTAGATTTTCTTGGTTATAAAATTTATAGAGCAAGAAGACCTTTACTAGATACTTTTTCATTAGAACCTCAACCTTCTACTGATGAATTTAGAAATGGAAGTGGACCACTTGGTTGGAAGCAAGTTGCTCAATATCAAATTCCTACTCCATTTGAAAAATCTTATGTTAGATCTGGAAATAGAGATGAAACTGCAACTAATTATACTTTAATGGATTCTATTATGGTTGTTGGTACAGTTCCTAACAGTGGTCTCGATGAAGATTTTGAAGAATTTGATCAGATGGCTGTAAGAATAATGAGAATACCAAAAGGTGCAAGAAATTATACTTTATCTGATGCGGTTAGATTAACTAATTCAGGTGCATTTAGCAGCGAAGTAAGAAGCAAAGCAATTCCAATCATTTCAAGTATAGATACTTTTGGTATCAACAGTGTTTGGGAAAAACTGTTTCTAGATTACGCAGGTGGGGAAGACGAATTTAATTATCCTATTAATGCAGCTGATGCTTCACCAGCTTTATTATATGATCCAGTATTAAAAAACAATAAATTATTTGACTCAATTTTAGTTGGTACTGCATATCTAGCTAGATCAGTTACTCCATACAATCCTTTACTTTACAAAAGGGAAACAATTGAGCTTGATGCAAACTATAAAAGAAGAATTGACTCATTATTTGAATTTGGTAATACATTTGGTGATTTAATTTCACAAAGAAGAACTAAATTATCTAAATCAGTT
>JAONBD010000111.1 GCA_028376765.1 Candidatus Kapaibacterium sp. | reverse complement strand
AGGATTAGTGATTTACTTAGCTTAATTTTTAATTTTGTGAAACTTAGAATCAAAATAGGTATTCCGATTGCAATTAGATAGGCTTCATATCTGAAAAGCCAACCAAAACTTGCAAAAAGAGCATGGATTATTATTAAAGAAACTAAAAAAATCAACTCAGTTGGGAATGTTTTCTTTAAAGATAAATAAGAAACTAGCAAGCACAACATGATCAAATTACTTATACTGTAACTATCAATTATTTTAGAGATGGCTGTATAAAAATTATACAACAGATTAAATATAGAATCATATCTAAATCCACTTTTTATGAGCAAGGAATTTGGTAGAAAATATCCACCATTTTGAATTGAGTACACACCAAATATTAGAATCGAAAGAAGAGGTAATGCAAATATTATAAATGATTTTAATCTATCTTTTTTATAAAATAATACCATCGGAAACAAAGTTGTTAAAAATAATGATTCATATCTTACCAAGCCTATTACTAAAAGAATTGGAACGATTATCATTGATATTTTTTTATTATCGAGAAACTTTAAAAATTGGTTTAATAATACTAGTACTAAAAGAATATGCAACAGATGCTCCATACCAATTATCACTAAGCTAGGAATAGATATAGAAAGAGATATACCTGTTAAAATTACTGGACGGAATCCTTTAAAATCAATAGAAATCAATATTCTATTAATCATGTAGATTACAGGAAACACTAAAGTTAAATTAATAAAAAAAGGTATTTTATCACTATTACCGAATAATTCTATAATTCCATATAATAATAAATTCCATATTGGAGATGAAGATGCAGATTCAAAGTTTCCAGCGTTGATACCAAAAGTTCCAAATTCTGCTAAATTTTTAGCTATTTGTAAATGAATATATGGATCGTCAAGAGCATAAACAAACTTACTTCCAAAGCTTGCATTTTCATAAAAAAAGAAAATAGCAATGAGATTTATGCTCATTGCTATTATAATTGAAAATCTATCCAGATTAAAGTTCATTAGTTAATTTTGGGACTCCCAGGGGCAAATCCTAAATTATCATTAGGGTTATTGCCTGTTTTTATTTCTCCATTCTGACTCTCAAATTTACTAATGTTATCGTGCAGTGCTTGAGCAAATTTCTTAGCATGTAAAGGAGTCATAAGTATTCTTGACTGAACTTTAGCTTTGGGCAAACCAGGTAGAATCCTAGTGAAATCCAATACAAACTCTGCTTGTGAATGTGATACAATCACAAGATTTGCATAGGTACCTGAAGCTAGTTCTTCTGGCAACTCAATATTGATTTGTTGAGCTTTGTTTTTATCTTTATTTTCCATTTTTTTGTAATTCCTCTATCTTAGTATTTATCTTAGATGCTTTTGTAGCATTATTTCCTTCTTTGCTTCTATTTGAGTATATATTTAGTAAATTATAATAGTATTTACTAAGGTAAGTTTTTGGAACTTGGCTTTCAATATTTTCTAGCTTAGCTAGGGTAATATTAAGCTTTTCTACTTCATCAAGTACGTGATAAGTTTGAGCAAGTTCGCTTAGTACTTCTGCATTATTTCTATAGTCCTCCGTTTCTAAACATTTTTCAAATGCTTCGGCAGCAGAACCTAATGGTTTAAAATACTCTTCTTTTTTAATAACATAGTTTTTATCTTTTTCTAACTTTTCCTGTTCTACTTTTTGTATGTTTGATGCAATATTTTTATTTGTAGATCCAAGGTTACGGTAAGCAATTCCATAATTAGAATTAAGTCTAATTGCTTTGTTGTAGTTTTCTATAGCCTTATCATATTCCTTTATATTAGCATATAAATCCGCTAATAATACCCAATATATTTCATTATCTGGATTGTTTTCTGTTAACTCAGTCAATTCTCTAATTGCTTCATCAATTTCGCCAAGCTCACGATATATTTGAACAATAAACTTATTTATTTCACTGTCAAAAGGATCAATCATTTGTACTTTTTTGCAATATTCTAATGATTTTCTTAGTTCTTTTTTATTGAAATAGTGACTAATAATAATCCTAAAAGCATCTAATTTAAATTCAAAAAAGTTATTAATTTCACTTTTTGTCCAATC
>JAONBD010000110.1 GCA_028376765.1 Candidatus Kapaibacterium sp. | reverse complement strand
CTATTATGTAGCCCTGCGAGGCAAAATTCATATAGCTCCAACCATAGCTAAAGTATTGTGAAATTTGTTGTTGTGGTCCACCTTGGCAATAAGTTAGAACTGGATACTTTTTATTTTTATCAAAATTTGGTGGGTAAACTACCCAAGTATGTATGTCTTTACCATCACTAGCTTTGATTATTCTCTTTTCTGTTGTAATATTATCAAATTGTTTCATGTAATCAGTATTAAAATAACTATGCTGAAAGATTTTATCTGATAAATTACTTATTGACGAATTTGATTTTACCATTGAAATATCAAAATAAAATAGTTCAGGAGGGCTTGTATGGTTTTCAATTGAAGCTATCATGTAGCTACCATCTTTACTAATATCAAAACCTCTTAATCCATAATCGTTTAAATTTTCAATTTGTTTATTGCCCTCAAATCTTTTAGATGTTAAATCAGTGTATTCACCCTTCAAGTTGATTTTATACAAAGTATTTGTGCCAAAACCGCTAGGGGCTTTAAAAATTAGTTCTTTAGAGTTAGCAAGCCACTTTGTACTGCTTACTGGTTGATCCAAGTTTTTAGTAAGCTCGCTGATTTCTTTTGTTTTTCTGTTAAATATCATAAGGCGGTTTTTATCAGATTCGTATGTAGGTCTTTCCATTGAATGGAATGCTAAATAAGCGCCATCATTTGAATAAATAGGATCCATGTCATAGCCCATCATACCACTGGTAATGTTCTCTGTTTTTCGCTGTTTTATATTATAAATATAAATTTCAGAATTGGTATTATTTTCGTAATTATCATCTTTTTTGCAGGTATAGGCAATTTCTGATTCATCAGGAGAAAAGTTAAATTGATTTCTTCCACCAAAAGGAGAAAGAGGAGAGTCAAATTTCTCACCTTCCATTATATCTGTGGTATCGCCATTTTTAAGATTCAATAAAAAAATATGTTTCCATTTTTCATCACGCCATTTATCCCAATGGCGAATCATTAACTCATCATAGATATATGCCTTAGCTTTAGAATATTTAGGATACTTTTCAGCTAAATTTTTACCAAGCTTAACATCCTTTGTATACGCTAAATACGTACCCTTTGGAGATATTTTTATATTTGAAATCCCGCCCTCAATATTAGTTAATTGTCTTGCTTCTCCTCCGTTTACTGAAATCTTCCACGCCTGCATCGAACCAGACCTATCTGATAAAAAAACTAGTTCATCTTTACCTGGCCACCAATAAGCTGAACCATTTCTTTTGCCAGCATTTGCAAGTAAAATAGTATCTTTATTGTTATTATTAATTAAATAGATTTTGCTAGTAGATGAGTTACTATCAATATTAACATCACTAATTTGAACTGCCGTATATTTGCCACTTGGAGAAATTTGTGGGTTTGAAATTCTTCTAATTTTTAAAAGTGACTCAGTATCAAGTAATTTTGAATTTAATGATATTGAACTAATAATAATAAATATGATATAAATTTTCATGATATAATTTGATTTTAAAATTAATAATTGTTTATTTTCTGTTGTAAATTATCTGCTAAGTATGGATGTCTTAATAAATCTCTAAATAAAATCCATCTTCTTTCGGGGTTATCGGTACTGCCACCTTGAGAGTTTATAAATTCCTTTATTAAATCTTGTCCAACATTATAGTTAATAACATAGCTTCTATATTTTTCAATAAATTTCAACCTTTGTTTTGCTCTCGATTCGGACATAAGATTGTAATTTACTAAGTAATCAACTGCCTCGCTAGAGCTAAATTCTCCATCAAGATACTTCTGTGCAGCAACATTGCCAGCATAGGTAAGTTTGTGAATAATTGATTGTACTTTATTAAATTTACTTGCTAGTGAGCTGTCTAAACCTGCTAATGGATATAGTTTTTGTTTTTCGAAGTCTAATTTTTCATTTGCTGGAAAAGCAACAGAAATCCCAAAATTTGCAGATCCTTCCGAAATTAAGGATATTGGAGAAAATAGGGGGTAAATTGTAAATTCAACCCAACCAGAGTCAATTGCATAAATCTGCTCAAAACTAGAATGGAAAGTATGATGCCCTGGATATGCTTCGTGTGCTGCTAAGTCTATTGCTCTATCAATTAATATTGGTTCATCTAAATTAATTTGGATAAGGCTATTATT
>JAONBD010000011.1 GCA_028376765.1 Candidatus Kapaibacterium sp. | reverse complement strand
TAAATGACAAAATCTAAAATAGGTTACACAGAAGGCCCAGTAACTAAAAAGCTTTTTTTCAATGCAATACCCATGCTTTTTGGAATAGCATTCGCTATTTCACTAAATACAATAGATTCCATTTTTATTAAAATGGTCGGCACAGAGCAGGCCGCAGCCCTTCAATTTAGTTTTCCTGTAATAATGCTTATTTCATCAATAGCTATGGGAATTGGTCAGGGTGCATCAGCTGTTATCTCTAGGAACTATGGTTCCAACAATATGGATAAAGTAAAAAGATTAACAACAGACAGTTTAATTATAGCTGTTATTTTAGTTGCTTTATTTGTAATAATTGGATTTATTTTCTTTGATGAAATATTTCAACTTCAAGGTGCATCATCAACTATGATGCCTTTTATAAAAGAATATATGTACATTTGGATGGGTGGAATGATATTCTTAGTTATTCCATTTTTAGGAAATTCTGCATTAAGAGCAATTGGAGATACCAAAACACCCTCCTTAATTATGATGGTAGCTGTGTTGATAAATGGAATATTAGACCCAATAATGATTTTTGGATTGTTTGGATTCCCCAGATTAGAATTGCAAGGTGCTGCAATAGCAACAGTTATTGCGAGAATGATTACACTATTCGCTTCATTGTATTTTTTGAAAATTAAATATAATATGCTTTCTTCAAAAATATTTGATTGGAAAGAATTTAAGGTTTCTTTTAAAGAAATAATGGAAGTTGGTTTACCTGCGGCAATAACAAGCGTCGTTATTCCTTTTGGAATTTTTATAGTAAATGGTTTCGTTCAGGATTATGGGGTAGAAGCAATGGCAGCTTTAAATGTTGCCTCAAGATTTGAAATGATTTCTTTAGTTGTATTTATGGCATTGGGTTCAGTACTTGGACCATTTATAGGTCAGAATTTTGGAGCAAATCAAACTTCTCGTATTAATGATGCCCTTAAAAAAAGTTATATTTTTAGTATTGTTTGGGGGCTTTTGATGATTGGTTTATTTTATTTTATTGCCGAACCCTTAGCTTTATTTCTAGACGAAGAGGGAGAACCTAAATTTGTAGAATATATGATAATTTATTTATCAATTATTCCGTTTGCTATTTCGTTTAGAGGAATAAATATGTTAATTTCAACATCATTTAATGTGCTAAAAAGACCTTGGTATTCGATGATAATTTCAATGAGCCAAATGTTCATTCTCTTTATTCCTTTAGCCTTTTATTTTTCAAATCAATATGGCTACTCGGGCATACTTTGGGCTTCAGTTTTAGCTTCAATAATAACAGCAATTATAGGATCAATATGGCTAAAATCTTATTTTGGAAAATTATTTGCATAATTTTATTTATGAATTTTTTGGAGGCAATAGCTTCTGATAATTCTAATAAAGTTTTTGTTGATGTAATTGCCTTTAAATCACAAGAAGATGGTCTTCATAGGGCAGATTGTTTTGTACTTGTACCTTATTCTATATTAAAATTTAATAAAATTTCAGACAAATATGTATCCGATTTTAATATAATTTACAGTTTTACTTCTAATGACAAAGTTATATTAACTGAATCAAAGACTGTAAATATTGTTGTTGAAGATTATTTTGAAAGTCAGGGAGGAGATGGCAAATCAAAAACAATTTTTGAATCTTTCAAACTAGAACCTGGTAACTATACAGCAAATATTACGATTAAAATGAATCAGGAAAATAAGGATTTTAGTTTTTCAAGATCTGTAAATATATTAGATTATAATCATTATGATATTTCTTGTAGTGGTTTAATGCTTCTTAGTTCAATTGAAGAAAAAAATTCAAAACTCAAAATTACACCTTATTTTAGTGATAATGTATCAAAGATAAGCAATAGCTTTTTTACATTTTTTGAAATCTACAACAATTCAAATAATCCAAAAGTCATTAAATATTCTTATTTATTGATAGATGAAAATAATGATACAACTTATAAAGCAGATTTAAAGACGCTAGAAATAAATCAAAAAGTAAATCAGCAATATTTGTTAATTGAAGAAAGTGATAAAATTTCTGGAGTACAAAATCTTCAAGTAATTTTATTAAAAGAAGAAGCTAATTCTGTTTCTGATACTGATAATTATTTGGCAATATCAGAGAGACTTATAAATTTCTCTCCTGAAAATTTAAGTGAATTAATAACTGATATTGATTTAGCAATAAGGCAACTTAGGTATGTAGCATCAAAAGAAACCATTGATAACTTAAAGAGTCTTGATACCAAAAGTCAAAAAGAATCTGCTTTTATTAATTTTTGGAAAGAATTAGACCCAACATCAAATACTAATTTTAATGAAGCATTTGATTTATATTACCAAAGAGTCAAGTTTGCTAACGAAAATTATAAGTCTTATGCTGATGGTTGGTTAACTGATATGGGAATGATTTATATTACTTTAGGACTTCCTAGCCAAACTTTTAATGATAATCAAAACAGAGCAAATAGAATTTCATATATAAAATGGGTTTATGGGAATGGACTAAATTTTATATTCGAAGATAGAACAGGTTTTGGAGATTATAGATTAGTGCAACCCATTGGCTTTAACGAGAAATATGAATACAACAAATAAAATAGCTCTAATAATACCAGCAGGTGGTATGGGAAGTAGGTTTGAATATAATAAACCTAAGCAATTTTATAAATTAAATGGACGAGAGTTGATTATTCTTACAATTCAAAATTTACAAAGTATCTATAATTTTGAATCAATTATCATCCCTTGTAAATCTGATTGGGTTGATTTTATGAATGAATTGTTATCTGAATATGATATAGAAGATTGCGTTGTAATCGATGGTGGAGAAACTCGTTCAAAATCTGTTCTTCTTGGTTTGGATAAAATTAATAATGCTAAATATGTTTTAATTCATGATGCAGTAAGACCATTTGTCACTAAAAACCTAATTAATAAATTAATTAATAAATTACAAACTGAGATGGCAGTCATTCCTGTTATACCTATTACAGATACAATAAAAGTATTAAAACCAGACAATTCTATAGATTCAACTGCTGATAGAGAAAAACTATTTGCGGCACAAACACCCCAAGCATTTGAAGTCCAACTACTAAAAGAAGCAAATAATTATATTTCAAATCAAAATATAAATCCAACTGATGATGCTTCTATAGTAGAAAACTATGGTTTTAATGTGCAAACAGTTGTAGGTGAAATTAATAATATAAAAATAACAACAAAAGAAGATTTAC
Organism: Candidatus Kapaibacterium sp.; assembly: GCA_028376765.1. Taxonomy (GTDB): domain Bacteria; phylum Bacteroidota; class Ignavibacteria; order Kapaibacteriales; family UBA2268; genus JAJRPT01. The sequence continues at coordinate 41,979 of JAONBD010000011.1, read as the reverse complement.
TAAAAGCAGAAATAATTATTAATAGAAAATAAAAGGTATAAAATGTTAAGTGATATAGATATTGTTAAAAACTCGAAAATTACTCCAATAAATGAAATAGCTAAAAAGTTAAATGTTGATGAAAAATATTTAATTCCACACGGAAGAGATAAAGCCAAAATTGATTTAAAGATACTAAACGATATAAAAGAAAATAAACTTGGCAAGTATATTCTTGTAACTGCTGTGAACCCTACGCCTCTAGGAGAGGGTAAAACCACTACTTTACTTGGATTAACACAAGGTATTGGTTCATTAGGGTACAGCAAAGTATCTGCTTGCATAAGACAACCATCGTTAGGTCCTACTTTTAATGTTAAGGGTGGAGCTGCCGGGGGTGGATATAGCCAAGCGATACCCATGGAAGATATGAATCTTCATTTTACAGGAGATATGCACTCAATTTCTGTTGCTCATAATTTAATTGCAGCAACTTTAGATACAAGGATATTTCATGAATCACGACAAAATGATGAAGCTCTAAAAAAGCGTGGTATTAAAAATAGATTGAATATTGATATTGATAATATCTATTGGAATAGAGTTATGGATCTTACCGATAGAAGTCTTAGATCTATTAATGTTGGTTATGGTGATGAATATAACAAAGATGGTATTGCAAATAATATTTTCCCCAGAAAAACTAGTTTTGAAATTACACCAGCAAGCGAGATTATGGCAGTACTTGCAATGTCTATGAATTTAAAAGATTTAAAAACTAGGCTTGCCAAAATGATTGTTGCATTAGATGTTGATGGTAACCCTATTACTGTAAATGATTTAGGTGTCACAGGGTCGGTTACAGTATTATTGAAAGATACATTAAAACCCAACTTAATACAAACATTAGAAGGACAGCCAGTTTTTGTTCATTGTGGTCCATTTGCCAACATCGCTCATGGTAATTCATCAATAGTGGCAGATCAAATTGCTCTTAGATTATCTGATTACGTAATAACAGAAGCTGGTTTTGGAGCTGATATAGGAGCAGAGAAATTTTTTGATATTAAGTGTAGATATTCTGGATTAAAACCTGATGCTGTTGTCTTGGTAGCAACCATAAGAGCATTAAAACTGAACGGCGGCGGGTCAACAATCTCACCAGGAATAAAATTGCCTGAAGAATATACCTCAGAAAATTTAGAAATGTTAGAAGCTGGTCTCTCAAATTTAGGTAGACATATTGAAAATCTCAAAAAGTTTGGAGTAAACGTTGTAGTTGCCATTAACAAATTTAAAGATGATACACCTGATGAAATTCAATTGCTAAAAAATTATTCTATTGAAATGGGTGCTTTGGATGCTTGCGAAACTGACCATTTTTCTAATGGTGGGGAGGGTGCTCAAGAACTAGCTAAAGCAGTAATTGATGCTTGTGAAAAACCTTCTAACTTTAAAAAACTATATGATAGTGATATTTCAATATCAGAGAAAATAGAATTAGTGGCTAAATCTATTTATAGAGCTTCTAAAGTAAGCTTTTCTGATAAAGCTATTTCATCGATAGAAAAATTCACCAAACTAGGATTTTCTGATTTGCCTATATGCATAGCTAAAACTCCAGCAAGTTTTTCTCATGATCCAAAGTTATTAGGTGTTCCAGAAGGTTTTGATTTCCCAATTACAGATATTAGATTAAGCGCAGGAGCAGGATTTATTTATGCTTTAGCAGGAAATATTAATACAATGCCCGGTATGATAACTTTTCCAAATGCTATGAAAATTGATATTGATACCGAGACCGAAGAAATATTTGGATTATCATAAATTAAGTTTCTACATTTTTACCGTTTCAACAATTAATCTTAGTATTTTTGCAAAATTGCTTCATAGGAGAATACAATGCCACAAAGAAATGATATAAAAAGAATTTTAGTTATAGGTTCTGGTCCAATTGTAATTGGTCAAGCCGGAGAATTCGATTATTCAGGAAGTCAAGCAGTAAAAGCTTTAAAAAATCTTGGTTATTATGTAGTAGTTGTGAACTCGAACCCAGCTACTGTTATGACAGATCCAGAGCTATCCGATAAAACATATATCGAACCTATTGAAACAAATATCATTGAGCAAATAATTAAAAGAGAAAAAATTGATTCAATTCTTCCAACAGTTGGAGGTCAAACAGCTTTAAATGTTACTTTAAAGCTTCAAGATGAAGGAATAATAGATAAATATAACATAGATTTATTAGGTGTGAATACCGATTCTATAAGGGTTGCTGAAAGTAGAGAACTTTTTAATAATGCAATGACAGAAATTGGATTGAAATGCCCAAATGGTACTATTTGTAAGACTTACGATCAAGCAATGAAAGTGCCTGAAAAATATAACTATCCTCTTATCATTAGACCATCATTTACATTAGGAGGAACTGGGGGAGGAGTCGCTCATACTTTTGAAGAATATGATAACATTGTAAAAAGAGGATTGGAACTAAGCCCAACAAATGAACTTTTAATTGAAGAATCTTTGATGGGCTGGAAAGAATATGAATATGAGGTAATTAGAGACATTAATGATAATGTAATAATAATAGCCTCGGTAGAAAACTTTGATCCAATGGGAGTTCATACTGGAGACTCAATAACAGTAGCTCCAGCTCAAACACTTACCGATAAAGAATATCAACAGTTAAGAGATTATTCAATTGATATTATCAGAAAAATTGGTGTTGCGACTGGTGGGTCTAATATTCAATTTGGTATAAATCCTGAAAATGGTGATGTTAGAATTATTGAAATGAATCCTAGAGTATCAAGATCATCTGCACTAGTATCCAAGGCAACGGGATTCCCTATTGCAAAAATTGCAGCTCAACTCGCTGTTGGTCTAACTTTAGACGAAATTACAAATGAAATAACAGGAACTACACCTGCATCATTTGAACCAACACTAGATTATATTGTAGTTAAAATTCCAAGATGGGACTTTGAAAAATTCAGCGTAGCCCCTAATTTAACCACCCAAATGAAATCTGTTGGTGAAGTAATGAGCATAGGCTCTAACTTTAGAGAGGCTATTCAGAAGGCATATAGATCACTAGAAATAGATGTTGATGGTTTAGATTTAGAAAAAGCATCGAATTATACTGATGAAGAATTAAAATATTTTTTAGAAAAACCAACACCTATAAGACCATTTATTGTTAAAGAATCATTTAAAAGAGGATTTAGCATAGATGAAATATATAATCTTTCAAAAATTGATAAATGGTTCTTGGATAATATCCTTCAAATAGTGGAATTTGAAAAATCTTTGGAAGGAATGAGTATTAATAAAATTCCTTTTGACTTGCTAAAGTTATCTAAGTTAAATGGTTTTTCTGATATGCAGTTAGGCAGATTACTTAATTGTAATGAAACTGAAATAAGAAATAAAAGAAAATCCTTGAAAATCCTACCTACTTATAAAAAAGTTGATACTTGTTCGGCAGAGTTTGACGCTAAAACTCCTTATTTTTATTCAACCTATTTAAATGAAAATGAATCTCAAAGAAGCGAAAGAAAAAAAATTGTAGTTCTTGGTGGTGGTCCATTTAGAATTGGACAAGGTATTGAGTTCGACTATTGTGCTTCCCAGGCATCGTTAATACTGAAAGAGATTGGTATAGAAACAATAATGGTTAATTGTAATCCTGAAACTGTATCAACCGATTATGATACTTCAGATAAGTTATATTTTGAGCCAGTCACTTATGAAAATGTAATGGATATAATTGATCTTGAAAAACCAGATGGAATTATTCTCCAACTTGGTGGGCAAACTCCTTTAAACCTATCAAAAAGATTAAAAGATGAAGACATTAAAATATTAGGAACCAGCTATGAAAGTATTAATATTGCTGAAGACAGAGGCGATTTTATAGAAATGCTGAAAAAATTGGATATTCCATATCCAATTGGTGATGTAGTATTTGATGAAAAAAGTGCTGTTGAAACTGCTATTAATATTGGGTTTCCTGTGATTGTAAGACCAAGCTATGTTCTGGGTGGTAGAGGAATGGAAATAACATATAATGAATATGAAATTAAAAAGTATATTGAAAACAACGCTCAAGTAAATAAAGAAAACCCAGTTCTTATAGATAAGTATTTAGAAAACTCAATAGAAATTGATGTAGATGCTATTTCGGATGGAGAAGATTTTTTCATCTCAGGTATAATGCAACACATTGAAGAAGCGGGAGTTCACTCTGGAGATTCTTGTTCGGTATTACCTGCATATCAAATATCAGATGAGCTATTAGATGAAATAAAAGCACAAACTGGTAAACTTATTAAAGAGTTGAAAATAATTGGGTTTATAAATATTCAGTTTGTTATTTACAGAAATTCAGTATATGTAATTGAAGTTAATCCAAGAGCTTCGAGAACTGTACCTTATGTTTCTAAGTCAATAGGAATACCTCTAACAAAACTATCTGTAATGTTAATGTTAGATAAAAAGCTTTCTGACTATAATATTCAAGGACTTGAGAAAATTGACTTTTATTCGGTTAAATCACCTGTGTTCTCTTTCTCTAAATTCCCAGGTGTTGATACAGTACTTGGCCCTGAAATGAGATCAACTGGCGAAGTGATGGGTATTTCTGAATTTTTTGGTGAAGCTTATGTTAAATCTCAGCTCGCTGCAGGAAATAATTTACCTACTTCCGGAAACGTATTTATATCTGTTAACGATTTTGACAAGCAAGAAATAATTCCAATTGCTAAGAATATTAAAGACTTAGGATTTACAATATTCTGTACAATAGGTACTCATAACGCATTGAAATTAAAGCATATAAGCAGTGTACTTATTAATAAAATTGGTGCAGGTAAACCTGATGTAATCGAATTAATGGATAGTGGTGATATAAATCTAATAATTAATACACCATTAGGTCGTAAAGCTTATCAAGATGACAATTTTATCAGGGAAGAAGCATTACAAAAGAAAATTCATTGTATAACAACTTTATCTGCCGCAAAAGCAGCTGTTGAAGGAATAGAATGGCTACAAAAGAATCAAATCGCAGTTTATGGACCAGTAAAAGACAGAATAAAAATTTCCTAATAAGAAAGGCGGAATTAAGTGATTTAACTGACATTATAAAAATTGCAAAATTAATAAATGAAGACCTTTTAAGTCATGGTTTGGATCAGTGGAACCATGGCTATCCCAACAAAGAAACATTCACACTTGATATCAATGAATCAACTCAATTCATTCTTTTTCAAGAAGATACATTGGTAGGCTTAGTCTCAATTAATCCATTAAGGAACAAGAATTTCTTTATAACAGATTACGAAGACAAATCAGACAACTTTAAAATTATAAGTCGTCTTGGAGTACATCCTGATTATCAAGGCAAAGGACTTGCTGGTATTTTAATGGAATTTTGTGAAAACTATTGCAAATCACAAGAAATATCATCTATCCGATTAGGTGCATTAAAGAATTATAGTAAAGTGGTCGATTTCTATCTTAGACGTGAATATAAAGTTCGTGGTGAAATGTTTGTAGAACGAACAAATCATACTTATTATATAATGGAAAAAATTCTTAGAGGTAACAAATGAATGATCAAGAACTTCAAGAGCAAGAAAAGGTAATGAAGGAAATGTTTAAAAAAGAAATGATTAGACGAATTGAATCTAAAGTTGCTGAAAGAGATCCCTTTGTAATGTCAAAGCTAAGAAAGCTTATAGAACAAGATGAAGTTGAAGAAGATTTTTAGTTAATACAATATAATACATATTATGTAAACTAATATTTATTTTCATTAACGTATAATAGATTCTTTATTTAAACAAAGTTTTTTCTTTTGTGTCTTTAATTGTATTTTTGTCCTTTAAAAATTATTAATAACTAAGATTGAAAAATGAAAAAAGAAACATTCTATAAATTATTACTTTTTATGTCCTTTATCCTATTTGGATTGGTTTTAAGAAATATCCCTTCAATTCCTAACTTTTCTTCATTTATTGCACTCACATTATTTTCAGGAATTTTATTTCCTAAAAATAAGTTAGCTTACTTATTACCTTTTGCAATACAAATGATGATGGATTTATTTATCGGTATATATGCAACAGATTTGGTTGGATACGCAACACACTTTATTACAATGTATTTATCACTAGGATTAATTGTATTTATTGGTCAAAAATCGACAAACATTAACTTTTTAAAAAGTTTAGTTGGTGTTACAGTTGCTAATATTGGCTTCTTTATTATTACAAATTTTGGATCTTGGATACTTTTACCTCAGTACGATGCCTCTATTAATGGGTTGATAAGTTCTTATTTGGCTGCACTGCCATTTTTTAAGAATTCTATAATTTCGGGGTTGGTTTTTAGCAGTATCTTATTTGGTATTTATAAATTTTACGAATTGAAAGTAAATAACACAGAAAAAGAAATGGCGTAGGTATTATTTACCTACACCTACCCTATTTTTAAAAGCACTAATTCCTTTACTAACAGCACTAAATAATCTTGATATATCTTTTACTGGAGGAGATATCTTATCGTAAGTGTCATTCACAAGATTCTTAATTGGTGCAATTGTGTTATCAATTTCATCAATCTTGTCATTTAAATTCTCACCAGTTTTATTAAATGTATCAGAAGTATCTTTAGCAGAAATTAATAATTCATTGATTTTTGAATTAGTTTCTTGGAACTCATTTAATCTATTGTAAGCATTTTCTTGAATTTCATTAAACTTATCAATTGATTCCTCAACTTTAGGTTTTATTAATTTTACATCATCAAATAAACCATTAACTTTTGTTGAAAATACTTTTAACTCAACCTCGACATTTGAAATTTTATCTTCTGATTCATTTATAAATTTTCGAAGTTTAATTAAAACTGAAATACCAATTATTGCTAAACATATAAAAGATATTATAGCGATTAACTGAGCCATTGATAAAATTAATTCTAAGTTCATTATTTACATTTCCAATTAGATTATGAGTTAAGTTCTTGTTTAAACGCATCAACACCTACTCTAGTCGCATCTCTAACATCTGTGATTTTATCTGTTACCGATGTTTTAGCATTTACAGCTTTACTTTTAGCATCAGAAAGAACCCCTTCTGCCCTTTTAAGAATTGTGTCGGCTTGGGTTTTAGCTTTATCAATTATATTTTTTGCTCTTTCTTTGCCTTCATTCACAGTGTGTTTTACTGAATCACTAATGTTAGATTCCGTATCTGAAAAATATTTTGATGCTTTTCCATAATAATCAGATGATTTTTCAGCTATATCACCCCTTAACTCGGATCCAGGCTTTGGTGCAAATAGCAAAGCAGTGACAGCTCCTATTGCTCCACCTATCAATACTCCAGCCAATAATCCATTGTTATATCCTCTATTCTCTTTTGACATTTTTTACCTCTTAATTAAATTTAATTACCAATTTTCTTGTAAAATTATAGATTTATTTTGTGATAATAAAAGCATTTCTATTATTTCTCTAACTGCTCCTTTCCCACCTTTATATTTAGAAACAAAATCAACATTTTCTAATATTGGATTAGATGAACTTGAAGGTGCAGCAGAAAAGCCAGCAATTGACATTGCATGCAAATCATTTATATCATCTCCAACGAATCCACATTCAAAAAGTTTTAAATTAAAAGATTTACACAAACTTTTTAAATCTTCACTCTTGTTATGAGAACCTTGAACAAGTGCGTTAACTTTTAATTTATTAGCTCTTTTGATATTTATTTCAGATTCTTCACTAGTAAGAAATGCAGTTTTTATTTCACTTTTTCTTAACAAGGTAATTCCCATACCATCTTTTGCACCAAATCTTTTGAACATTTCTCCTTGATGACCATAATAGATACTACCATCTGTTAGAGTTCCATCTATGTCAAAAACCATCAGTTTAATATTTATTAGCTTTTCTTTGAGTTCTTCTTTCATTTAAATATCTTTGAGTAAATTTTTAAAACTAACTTTAAAAGTAAACTAACAATGAACAAAAAATATACCAATCTTGAAATTAAATTTCCAGGAGAATTGAAAGATATAGTTATAGCATCAATAAGCGACTTGCCATTTTTAGGAATAATAGAAAATGAAGAAGAACTAATTGTCTCTTTTAACAAAAAAACTATCAATACTGAATTTTTAAACGACCTACAACTACAGTTAAATCAAATATCTAATGAAATTGCATTAGGTGAATTTGAAGAAATTGAAGAAAAAAATTGGAATGAAAATTGGGAAAAAGAAGTACCTTCAATTATAGTATCTGAGACTTTAGGTATTGCACCAGAATGGAAGATTGATGAACTAAATACAAAAAACAAAGTTATAATAAACCCAAAAATGAGTTTTGGTACTGGTGGCCATGAAACCACTAAACTTTGCTGTCAAGTTCTAGAAGAGATTGATTTAAAAAACAAAAAAATTCTTGATGCAGGAACTGGAACTGGAATATTATCAATAGTATCAATAATTTATGGAGCAAAGGAAGTTATTGCATTTGATAATAATGAGTGGTCGATAAGAAATGCTATTGAGAATTTTAAACTAAATGGTGTCAATAATCAAATAGAACTAGATCAATTTGACCTCGACGAAGAAATATTACCTAAAGTAGATATTGTAATTGCTAATATATTATCACATGTAATTGAAAGAAATCTAGGTTCGTTTTCTAATGCTATTGATACAAATGGAAAGTTTATTGCTTCCGGGATATTAATTGAACAAGAAGATAATATTATTGAAAAAGCTAGATTGGTTGGATTTGATTTACTAAATAAAAAGCATTTAAATGAATGGACTGTATTGGTATTTAACAAATTATGAAAATTGCAAGTATAGATATTGGAACAAACACTATATTACTATTAATTGCAGAAGTTAATAAAAACAAAATTGAAGTAATTGAAGATTATCACAAAATTGCTAGATTAGGCGAGGGGTTAAATCAAAACGGATTTATAAATGATGAAGCTCAAAAAAGAGCTATTGACATACTTATATTCTATAAATCAATAATTGATGAATATAAAATTAAAAATATTGGTGTTGTAGCAACTAGTGCTATGAGAGATGCATCAAATAGTGAAATAATTCTTAGTCAATTTGAAAATATATTAAACGAAAAAATCCAAATAATTCCTGGCGAAGAAGAAGCTAGGTTAAGTTTTATCGGCAGTTCTGAAAATCGAAAGTCAGTTGTGATAGATATTGGTGGTGGTAGTACAGAAATAGTATCTGGTTTTAAACAAAATATTAATTCTGTTGTAAGCCTTAATATTGGTGCCGTAAATATTACTGAAAAGTTTAATTTGTTTTCAAAAAATCAAGAAAATATAAATTTAGCTAGGGCTTATATTCAAACTCAACTAAGTAATAATATGATTGAGTCTCAATACTTACCTATTGCAGTTGCAGGTACACCAAATACCATTGCAATGATGGTATTGAAATTAAAAGAATATGATAGAACAGTTTTACATGACTATTCTTTGAGTTTAGTAGATATAAAGAGAATGGCAAATTTGATACAGGCTAGTACCAGTGATGAATTAGTTAATGTTTATAATGTACATCCAAATAGAGCGGATATAATCCTTGGAGGTGTTTTAATACTTGAAGAATTTCTTGATATTAATTCTTTTAAAGAAGTTAGAGTTAGTTCCAATGGCTTAAGGTTTGGGATTGTTTTAGATGTTTTTAACAAAATTTATTTTTAACTTTGCAGAATCGTTAATTTATATTTTTAAAATAAACTTGGATTTAACCAATGAATAAATACTCTAAACTATTACTTGTAAGCATATCACTAGTTTTAATGTCATTTGCTTGCGGAGAAAAGAAGTCGCCCCTACTATCTAAAAAAATTGTTGTTAATAATTTAGTTGAATTAGCTGAGAATGTAAAAAAAGATAACAACATGTCAAGAGAGGATATTAGCTTTTTATTCAATGCTATTGACAAGGTGCCAGCAGAAGAATTAGAAGGTAAATTAGTTTCGGAAATTATTGCATCAGAGAAATCAAAAACTTCTAATACTTTAAAAAACAATTTAATTTTTAAAGCTAATCAAAGATTATTATCGCAAGCTATTTCTTATGGTATACCTAAAGAAAATGCAATTGCAAACGTATCTAAAGATGATAAAATTGTTCAGCATAGAGTAGCTCTTAACATAGTAAATAATAGAGAAAAAGATATTAAATCATTTTCGGGATTAGTTTTAATTACTTGGAGTGAAAATGGAAAAAACTACACTGCTCAGCAGCCTGTTACATATAATGATTTGAAATCTGGAGAAACAAAGCGTTTTACTCAAGGTATTGTACCTAATCGTGAATCTTTATTTACAAGAGCTATGATAATTAAAGGAAATAAAAAGATAGAATTTAGAGCTCAAAGTATTGTTTTTGCAGATGACGAAATTCTAAGTATATTACCGAAAGCTGAAAAATAATTTTATTTATATAGTCTTATAAATTTTAAGAGCTGGCTTTTTTAGGCAGCTCTTTTTTATTTTTCAATTGCTTTAATTTCAAAAAGTTTGAAAATACCACTCGAAACTAATTTAAATGAATATACTTCATTCAATTTATTATAATACCAATTCTCGTACCTTTGAGAGCCTTCAGTTAAATTTACTATTTTATCGGGACCACCTTTTAATATGAATATTTTGCCTCTATCAGTTGCAGCACCATCTTTTTGAGCTAAGGTAGAAAAGTTAAAATAGGAAAAATCTACCCTTGAAAAATATTGAGCCATTGATTCATTGTAAGGAGTTGTAGGGGTTGGATCTTTTGCATTCCAGTATTCTAATAATCGCCTCGACTTTTCTTTATTTTTGCTAGAATTTAGATTATCATATTGTTTGTCATCCAGAATATAAAACATTTTTTCGACAGCAAAATCTATATTTTCAAGTGAAATAGGTTTGTTTTGCCACTCAACCATAAATATGTGCCTGATAATTTCTTTACCATCAGAAAATATTTTTATTAAATATGTGCCGGGTACAATTCTATCTTCGGGCATCAAAATTTCAAGGAACTGATTGGTAGGGCTACTCCCCCTATTAATTGATAGCTTAACATCTTTTTTGTTTGAAGTAAAACTAATATCTCTATAGTTGATTATATTTATAGAACCCTCAAAACTTAATTGTTCTTTCCAAGTAAATAAATCTGATTTAACTTTTACTTTTTTTGGAGATTTACTTTCAATCATTTCTACTGTATAGCTTAAAGCTTCATTTTTAAAATTAATAGATGGAAATAAAAGTCTTGAAGAATATGGTCCAAAAGTAAACCCAGATTCATTAATAAAAATATCTATATTGTTATACTTGGGATTTGTATAATTGTAAACAAATAAGGGATTATCAATTATACCATTATTTATATCAACGTCCAATTGTGAGAATTTTGAAGTCAGGGGATCTACATTAATATCATTAAAGAAACTAATTTCAAAATCATGTTTTCTATTTAGTAATACAATATCAAAATAGTTAGAATAGTATTGGTCTTTCAAAATGGTTTTGCTGTAGGTATCAACTCTATTTTTATCTTTGAGTTGCTTTCTTTTTCTAATAATTTTATTTTCATCTTTTACTAATAATTCAATCGTTAATTCAGATTCAAATTTTGAATCATTTGAACCATTAACTTTTTTAAAATTTTGTACAGAATTAGAAGCCTTAAAAAATATTAATACTCTAATGGAATCATTATTTTCTGTTGGGAGTATAAAATGTTTAGTTTCAAAATTTTTTCCATTTGAAAAGTATTCAGATTTATCCAATGAAAGAATATTCATTGTTGACATTAGTATTATAAGAATTATAAATCTCATTATTTTTCCCTGTAGTTTAAATAATCTGTTAATATTTCAGCTGCAGCAAAAGCATCTAAGTTTGTTTTTTTACGTCTGAATTTTTTCTTTTTTCCAGATTCAATCATTTTATTAAATGCTTTTTTGGAAGAGTAAGATTCATCCCAATACTCATAATTTAAACTTGAAATTTTTGAAAGATCTTCAGCAAAAATATTTAAACTATCCATAAATTCTGTATTGCTTTTTGTTTGATCTGGTTTACCTATTACAATATATTGAACATTTTGTGAATTAATGATATCTGTAATCTCCTCAACTTTAGTGTCAGTATTAAAAATTGTCTTAAAAGGTGAGGCTGTGATTTGAAGCAAATCACTAAGAGATAAACCAATCCTTTTCAATCCATAATCTATTCCTAGTATTCTAAACATAAATCATCTACTTGGGTTGGGAATCTTAAAAATAATTTCAGTACCACTACCAAGAATAGTATTTATTTCTATTTCACCACCGTGCTGTTCAATTACATTTTTCATTATCATCGTTCCAATACCAGTACCAGACTTGCTGTCTTGAGTAAAGTAAGGATCTAACATACTTTCTTTTGTCTTGTCATCCATACCTTTGCCATTGTCCTTAATAGATATATAACTAAATCTATTGTCACGATATGCAGATAAGAAAATTTTACCGTTTTCATTATTGATAGCCTTAATTGCATTTTCAAATGCGTTCCTTAAAGCTCTGAGCAACTTACCTTTATCACATTTTATAAAGAAATTATCACTCTTTACTTGTACATCAATTGTTTCATTTATATCAAATTCATAGACTAATTCTTCAAATATAGAGTTAATACTAAACTCACCCCTATCTATTTTTGAGCTTCTACCAACTGTTATAATATCTCTAACTCTAGTTATTAATAGATTTGTTTGGTGCAATATTTTTTTTAATCTTTTTTCATTTAAATAATTATCTTGAGAATCTATTTGTTCAACATTAAGTTTGATTATAGATAAATTTGTTTGCATATCATGTGCTAGTTGAGCCCAATTACTTAATCTTTTTCTTTCTAATTCCTCAGTAATATCTACTGCATTGATTATTAAACCGTTAAAAGAACCCGTAATATCTTTTAAAATATTTACTTTACATAAATATTCAAATCCATTTTTATTTAAATTTAAGTTGATCTTTTGATTAAAATCCTGCTTAACTGACATAGATTTTTCAACCAAAAACTTTAGTTCTTCTAAACCTTTTTTCCTAAAATACTTTTGATAAAACTTACCAAGAGGTACTGATTCTGGCAAATCCAATAAAACCTTACCCTCTTGATTTACATTTAAAACATTCCCATTTTTACTCAAGTGTATTATTATACCTGTAGTTGGCAGATCAAATACATTATTGAGCATAACATTTTTTTCTCTAATCTTTTTTAGTAAAATAATAATAACAATTACAAATAGTGACCAAGCAATAAATGTTAAATTTTCAACAAAAATATAATTAAACCACCAATACTTAATTCTTTCAATTGAATAGATATACAGTTGATTATCCTTTTGAACTAGGAGATTGTTATTAATAAAATTGAAGTCATTACTTTTTAGATTATCAGATAATTTATAATTGGAATTCCCATCATTAATGTAGAGCAATTTCTCTGTTTGTATTATCTTAAAGCCTTTATTTACATCAACTGATTTTATCATTTCACCATCCAACATTTTTGATTGTATTAAATCAGAATCAATTATTTCAACACCATCTTTTGTTGGAATCATAACCATATCTTTGAATGATATATCAGAAGTATTTTTATCAAACCAATTAGTTTTGATTATATGTAAATTAGAATCAACAATATTAATAAATATACTTTCTTCAAATTCATTAACAACAAGTAAATATTTTTTGCCAGCTAACAAATATGAATTTTCTGAATAATTAAATCTAAGCTTTAAATTCCTTGTATCATTATTCTGAAGGAATATATTATTTTGTCCTTCCGATAAATACCAAATAGAATTATTATACTCAACAGCATCAATTATATTATTTTCAAACTCTTTTAATGAACCATTTTTTTGAACCAATAACTTGTTTCCAAGTAATATTAGCTTATGATTTTTAAAGTATTTAAACTTATTATTATTGAGAATATTGTCGCTGTTTCCTAGTTCAAGAAAAGTATTCTCAATTGGGTTTGTAATTAGAAGTTTATTATTTTTATAAATTAGATATTCTGGCGAATTATGATTAGCATCAATATTAATCAGAATTGTATTCTCTAAATATTTGGTTTGATATGACTTAGTATCTCTTAGATTGTATTTGTCAATCTTTAATGATTGATCAAATTCATCTTTCAATATAATATAAAAGCTTGTAGAATCAGCACTTGGTATTATTAATTCACCATTTATATTTATTGTAGATTCTAACTTTAATTCAAACTTAGAATAACAAGTTATTGATGTAAATAGTAATATTATTAATACAATACTAGAAAGTTTCATGCTTTTTCTAATTGGCAAGCACTTAAAACAACTATGCCTTCATTTCTTCCAATAAAACCACGTTTTTCGTTGGTTGTAGCTTTAATATTTACTTTATTTATATGAATCTTTGATAGGTTAGCTATACTTTCTTTTAATTTTTGTTTTAGTGGGCTAATTTTAGGTTTCTCAGTTACAATTGTAACATCTATATTTATGATTTGATAATTTTCTCGATACAGAATCTCTATTATTTCCTTATACAATACTTTTGAATCTGCATTTTTATATTGTTCATCTGTATCTGGAAAGAAGTCCCCAATGTCTCCCTTGCACATAGCACCAAGCAATGCATCAATAATTGAATGCAAAAGTACATCACCATCACTATGAGCTACAGTCCCAATTTCAGAGTCAATTTCTATTCCTCCTAAAAAAAGGGATTCGCCCTCTTTAAGTTGGTGCATATCGTATCCGATTCCGATCATAGTGTAGAATGGATTACATTAGTAACTACACCCCATATTTCAAAGTTCATTTCTTCGGAAATTTCAATTGGGTTATATTTATCATTTTCAGGAAGTAAGTAGATTTTGGATTGATTAGTAGATAATCTTTTTACAGTTAATTCACCATCTAATACAGCAATGACTATGCTATTATCCTTTGCGGTTAAAGAACGGTCAACTATTAATGTATCTCCAGAATGAATGCCTGCATCAAGCATTGAATCGCCTGTTACCCTTACAAAGAATGTAGCAGCAGGATGCTTTACTAATTGTTTATTAAGATCAATTTTACCTTCTAAGTAGTCATCAGCAGGTGAAGGAAAACCTGCTGATACAGATTCCAAGAATATAGGATAAGATACCTTTGATGATAAGTCTGGGGTATACACTCCAGAAACCATTGTTCTTTTTGGTATTAAACTATTTATATTCTTACTTATCAATCTCATCTTGAACCATTAATAATAAGTGGTGTGCTATTTTTCCCATCTGCTCCTAAAACAATTATCTTAGAATTAGGTGATTTTACAAGTTCTTTCTGTACTTGAATCTGTTCATACATTAATATTTTATTGGATAAACCCATATCTAATATTTTCTGACGATCAGCAATACCTTGTGCCTCTACTCTCTTTCTATCTGCTTCTAATCTTTCTTTTTGAAGAACAAATTGCATTTTTTGTGCTTCTTGATCGGCTTTTAATTTATCCTCTATACTTTGTTTTACAGATTCGGGTAACCCAATCTTTCTAACAAGTAATTGCTCTAAAATAAATCCATTTTTATCGAACACCTCTTGAATTATTACTCTAAGCTCCGATTCAAATTCTTCTTTCTTTTCTGAATAGAGTTGTATTGCCAAGAAATTAGCAGCTATATCTCTAATTTTGGATCGAATGGTAGGTCGAACTATGACACTTTCATATTTTGGTCCAATAGTTTTAATAACCTCTGGTGCATTCACAGGGTTTATTCTGAAAATTACTGATAAATCTATGACTACTTGTAGTCCATCACTAGTTAGAACAGATATACCATCTTCTCCCCTAACATTGCCTTCCCCAGGCGTTGAAGACATCGTATAATTTTGTTGTCTTGTATCTACTTTTACAACATCTATAAGTGGGTTAATTAAATTTAAACCCTCATACAAAACTTCTTTTTGAACTTCTCCAAATAATTTCTGCACCCCTACAGTACCTGCATCTATTTGTCTGACCGCTGAAGTAAAAATGCCTATGGATATTACACACACACCAACAACAATAAATAGAGCCCTAAATTTGTTTAAAGGGTTTTCTTTGTTACTTGAAACAAAGCCTAAAATAATTCCAATTACGCCTAAAAATATAAGTCCGAACATATTTCCCAATTTTTTATGATTACATTAAATAGTTTGAAGTCTCAGCAACTTAAATATTGCAGTTACTCCAAATTCAAATTTGTATAGTTATAACTTTGAAATGCAAAGCTAGAATCTTCTTCTCTTATTAAATTATCAGTTGTAAAAGCTCCATAGATACCTTTTTCATATATCCTTAGACCTCTTAAATCTGTTTCAGATATTTCTTGCGTTATATCAAACAAATTAGAGTTATTAGCATTTATCTGTTCATTTTCAAAGCAAACAGATGGGTTCCCTTTGTAATCTATTAATATAAAATCTGAACAAGTTATTTTTGATTCTTTACAAAAATCAATCCAATACTTTAAATAAAGAAAATGATTCTGAATACCTGGGTAACCTTGGAAAATTGGATCAGCATATTTTGAAAATTCAATTTCTCTGTTGCTTCCTTTTATAATTGGTCGTAATATTCTTTTACCAATTAAAGACTTCACACCATCTGAGTTAATAAAAGTTGCTAAGTTATTTTCTAATGCTTTTACAAATATTTTGAATTTTGCTTCTAGGCCACTTAGATATTTATCTATTTCATCTTGATTATTAAAATGACTACTTATACTGCTATTTAAAGCCTTTTCATCCATATCTGGCGAGTGAAATTCTCGAATTAAGCCATTAGTAATAATCTTGATTGGGTATTCCCCTACCTTGTGCTTCCTAAGTATTTTTATATCTACATAATATTTTAGGCTTTCATCTTCGTGTTCCAGAATTAAATGTATATCTTCGAATCGTTCTGATTCTATAGGGTCAATTTTTGAATCTAGTGCTTCAATAGCATCTACCAAATCATTTTCTACTTCGCTTTTATCATAGTAATAATCAAATCCGTTTATCGATAGTTTAATGATATTATCAAGATGTAAATCAACTAAAGCACCCCTAATTTGATCTAGAATTGAAACAACTGTAAATGTTTCAGTTTCAATTTTAGACTGTGTATTCTTTACATTTAATCGATCGACTAATCTATTTAGTATATTGCCATTCTTGATTCGCTTGATTTTTGTGATTTGAGCGGGATCAATCTCTATATTTGAAATATAATACACTTTTCTGCCTGTGCTTTAAGTAAATTTAAAGATGTAATTTAATAAAAAGAGAATTTAAATGAAAGCAATAATTCAAAGAGTTTTACAAGCTGATGTTAAGATAAATGATATAGCAACAGGTTCTATAGATAAGGGGCTACTTGTTTTGCTAGGAATTCAGCATGGAGATTCTGATATTCAAATAAATAAAATGATTAAAAAAATCATTAATCTTAGAGTTTTTAATGATAATGAAGATAAAATGAATCTTTCTGTTTCCGACATTAGTGGCGATTTACTAATTGTTTCAAATTTCACAATATGTGGAAATACTCAAAAAGGGAATAGACCAAGCTATATGGAAGCTGAAAAACCAGAAGTTGCTAAAAGCATCTATAATGATTTTTTATTTGCTCTTAAATCAACATATCCCCATAAAGTAAACGAAGGTAAGTTCCAAGAAGATATGAAAGTTAGCATTACAAATGATGGTCCAGTAACACTTATAATTGAAGTATAATTAGATTGATAATTCCAAATTCTGGTAACACTTGGTAACACTTTTTCGCTTTTTTAAAGTGTTACCACTTCCACTTTTTCACTGGCTTGTCATTCAGAAAGAGGACGACCGTCCGATTGAAGAATCCAGTATGTGCGGTTTTTTACTGGATTCTTCCCTCCGCTTCGCTCCAGTCTGAATGACGCGCGTCTTGCAGAATGTTTTTACCGCAGTATTCGTTGGCTCTTTTTTGAGCGAAAGCTACCAATCCCATAACAAAATACAAGAAAACGGTTTACACATATTTTATAAATGATTTGAAAAATACAGCGAATATTCAATTGCTTTAAGAAAAGATGTGAATTATTTGAACCAAAGAATAAATAATATAGGCTCAAGACCTCTCGGTTTGCAAGATTTATATCAACTAAAAGATGTAGTGAGCAATTTAATGCCTGGTATTAAGTTCTCAGATATTATTCAAGAAGTACTTTATGGAATAAAAGCTAAGAATTTATCAGGTATAGCACTTCATAAATACTATTTAGATAAAATCGAAAAGCTAGAGAGGAAGATTAGTGAAATGGAGAGTAAATAGCCCTACTTCAAGTAATATTTAGATTTTTGAAGTAGTACTATTTGTTGAATATTGATACGGACTCCACCCAATATACTTACCCCAAAGCG
The DNA here is from genome assembly GCA_028376765.1 of Candidatus Kapaibacterium sp. Lineage (GTDB taxonomy): Bacteria > Bacteroidota > Ignavibacteria > Kapaibacteriales > UBA2268 > JAJRPT01. The sequence continues at coordinate 23,470 of JAONBD010000011.1, read as the reverse complement.
GATCAATACTATTAAACCGCCCGATCAAATGGTCATATTTCCTAACGCCAAGGTCACCGAGACCGTTTTCTTTATCCTTTTCTTTCCCGACCCAGTTATCTCTTTGGTTCTCTGAATACTTTGATTTCCAGAATACCCCACCAAAAGGCGAGTAGTCCATTACTACTTCAGGGTAGGGTTTTGCGTTATCTTCTCTGATTGTCATTCTTGTATCTTAAGGAAAATCAAATCATAAAAATTTAATAAATAAATTCTAGATTACCTACTTTCGTTATATAAAGTTTTTGTTTCAAACTCAAGTTTATTATTAGCAAAGTCTATAATTATTTCGTCAAGCCTTTTTATTCTAGGGTAATATATAAGTCTCTTTTCTTGATTCCTGTAACTAAAATATGTATTAGGTAAATCTAAAGAGTCTTTATAACTAACGTAGTTTTTTTGGTCTATTATAATGTTTTCAAAATTTGTAATAACAGTAAAGTTCATCATAAAATCAGCCATTTTCATTCTACCATTGGTCTGATCTTTTAGATAATTTTCATAAAATAAGTCTAAAGTATTGAATTCAAATCCTTTGAGAAAGAACAAATTAGAATTATTATCTAATGATATAATAAAATAATCATCATAATGCCTATAAAATTTATAGAACCAAATTGTATCTTTGCTAGAAATTTTCAAAGTTAATTTCTCTACTTTAACTTTTGGATGCCAATTCTCTATATTTAAAACAACATCAATATGACGTTCTTTTTGTTTATGAGTCCATCCCAAATATCCATTCATCTCGTATAATGATTTATTAGTCAAGTATGAGGTCATTTTATAATTTAAAAGTATATTAGCAAAATTACTTACGAACTTATCAGCTTTAACTTCAGTTAAATTTGAGTACAAAGGGTTAAACAAAATTAATAAGAGTAAAAGCAATCTATTTTTTTTCAATTTCTTTCAACTCCTCTATTACTTGTTTTGCCTTTTCATCAGCGTTTTTTTCAGATTGTCTGTCGTGGTATTCCAAATCTGGATCGTTTATTTCTCTGACAATTCTTGATATTGTTTGCTCTCTATCTTCTGCACTTTCTATTTCGTTAACATGTTCACCTTCGTGTATAATTGCCTCTAGGTGTAAAAATTCATCTGAGCCAATTCTATCTTTATCAATAGTTATTTCATGATTAAACTCTATTGGTTTTGAAGTGCCATCTTTATTAACAGTTTTAAAGGATGTTTTTGTTAAACCATAAGAATTTGTAGTTGTACCTTCTTTTAATTTTATAAATACATTTTCATCTCTCATTGTGGAGACAATTGATGCCCCGGTTTCAGTTGATGCTAATCTATCAAGAAAGTTTTCATATTGAAAAATTTGCTCAGGAGTAAAGCCAACATATTCAATAATATTTCCATCAATATCAAAAAATATGATTGGACTATTAGCAGAATACTGATACGGGCTCCAACCCAAATACTTCTCCCATAGCGGATCAATACTGTTAAACCGCCCAATCAAATGGTCATATTTTCTAACCCCATGGTCGCCGAGACCATTTTCTTTGTCTTTTCTATATCTACTCATCTATCAATTTGTCAGTATTATCATCTTTTGTATTAAGGATACATATATTTGTCGAACCACCTACATAATGAATTACTTTTTGATTAATAATTTTTGCTAAAAAATTAAACTCATAATAATTAGTTATTACTATTCTACCAAGATATATTGAATCATTATATTTATCCATCTGAAGCATATATTTACAGTTTTGATTTCTTTGATTTTGAAAATTAACTATGAACTCACTGCTAAATATTGAATCTCGTGTATTTTCATAATCATTTAATTCGTTAAATTTTTTGTTATAAACACTATATCTCTTATCTAAATTATATACTTCAATAATTTCTGAACCAAGTGAAAAATATAAGTTTGAGATAAAACTCGTTGAATCCATAACACATAACTCATCTTTAAAATCCTCTATTATAGTATCATTCAAAATTTTATTATACAGAATCCTAAAGTTTTCATCTGAACTAGTCTTATAACTAAACAGAAATATTACTACCAATAACACACTACTTTTTTTCAATAATTGGTATATCTTTAGAATCATTATCTCCTCCATAAATTAATTGCTCAATATCTTGTGGGTTTGGTTTATTTGCTTTAATATTATTGTAAGTACCAATCCCGCCTCTTTTGGAATCATCATTACTAAAAAATAATGTATGAAAAATTTCATGTGTTATATTTTCATTGTTATTTCTACTTTTTGGAATACCAATATCAACATTTCTTTGTGTAAACCCACCTATTTCAACACCTTCATTTCTACGCTTTTTTTCTACATAACTATGATTATCTGATACTTTTGACAATTTATTACCTATATTTATACCTTGCTCATTAAAATTTTCAGTGTCATAATAAGTATCATTTGCTCCTTGTCTAATAAACTCAAGTTTAAACACGACATCATAACCCTCATATTCACCACTTGATAGTAAAAAGTTTTGATTATTTAGATTTTCGTTTATTTCTTTGTTTAAGCTAATCACCTCACTACTGGTATAACCAACGGTTAAATAAACTGCTTTTATAGTAATTGTAGTATTTTGCTTAGTTACTACAGCAACTCCATTTCCCCCATTCACATCTTTGATAAAAATAGGATTATTAGCAGAATACATATACGGACTCACGTCCAAATAATTACCCCACAGCGGATCAATACTATTAAACCGACCAATCAAATGGTCATATTTCCGAACCCCGTGGTCGCCCAAGCCATTTTCTTTATCCTTTTCTTTACCTACCCAGTTATCACGTTGGTTCTCTGAATACTTTGATTTCCAGAACACCCCACCATAAGGCGAGTAGTCCATTGCAAGCTGTGGCTTTAGTTCTATTTGGTCTGCTTTTAGTGTCATTCGTAGGTTACCGAGGTAGTCGGTAATTGTGTATTCAAATATTTATTAGCTTAATACAATAATTATATAAATCAAAATTGTTAGAAAAATGAGTCTAGAAAATAAACTAGATCGGTTTTTAGAATATTTACTAAAGTCTTTATTTTCCTTTAAATTTTGATAATTCTTCCAATTTATTATTGTACCCTTGATTGTAAAAGCAAAAAACATAACAATAAGTATTATTAAAATAAGTAATTTAATTATCATCACTTTCCTCATCACTTGATGAGCTATTTAAACCACTTGCACTAGATGATGGACTTGTATATTCAGAATCTTCATTTCTAAACTCCCTAAGTAATTGATCTCTCAATTCATCCCTTGATATTTCAACATCTACATCATTATTCTCAGCTTCTTCAAAAAAACTATCTACTGCATTTTCAATATCATCTAAATTAAATTCTAAAATTGGATAGGTGTATGTGCCTTCTCCATATACACCTAATCCTAACCCTCCAGTAAATGGTATAAATGGTGGGCTGATATCTCCACCCCAATTACCTCTATTGTCTTCGGGATTTGTTCTGCCAATTTCAAAACCAAAACCCCCAAAAGGTGATGATGCCCAAAATCCGCCAGCCCAACCCAATCCATACATTTCATTAACATTCCTTGCAAATGATGCACCAATATCCAAACCAGTTGCTCCGCCTAAACCAAAACCTGAACCAATACTCCAAGTGTTATAAAGACTAACTGTATATCCATCAAACATTATCCCAATAGATGTAGCACCTTGTGAAACAGTAGCAGCACCTCTTACTTCAAATTGTGCATAAACTACAACATTCCCATCTAAATCCACCAAATGAACAGGACTATTCGCCGAGTACTGATACGGCGTCCACCCTAAATACTTACCCCAAAGCGGATCAATAGAATTAAACCGCCCAATTAGATGGTCATATTTCCTAACCCCATGGTCGCCCAAGCCATTTTCTTTGTCCTTTTCTTTACCGACCCAGTTATCACGTTGGTTAATATCCCTGGTTCGTTCAAATCTTTTAATAAGATTTTCACTCCAGAACACCCCACCATAAGGCGAGTAGTCCATTGCAAGTTGTGGTTTTAGTTCTATTTGGTCTGCTTTTAGTGTCATTCTTAGGTTACCGAGGTAGTCAGTTATGTTATATTCTTTATCCCAATTTTGAGCTTGTTCATCTTCATAAACATAAGAAATATCTTTGTTACTTCCACTATGTAAGTTATATTCAGCAGGATACATATAAGCATATCTATTGTCTTGCTCGTAAACTGATGAATACCAAGAAGGAATAACCAATGAATCAATCAAATGGACATCGTACATATTTGTATTATGAAACGTAGAACTAACCCCCATATCATCAGTAACAGCAAATTGGTCTAAACTAGTTTCCACACCTTGATACAAAGATATTTGTCTATTGTTATCATCAAGTAAATAATACATTTGGGGCAAGTAATCATCACTGATTTTGTAATTATTATACATACGTTTTCTCTCTCGCTCTCCATAAGGGCTATAGCGATATCGCCATTCATTAGCATCATTTTGATCCAAAACTGGATCACAATCAGCTTGAGTGATTGCTTTCCTACCTAAATATCTGTAAAGAAGGTTATTGTGAGAGTACTCAAATTCATCTTGTTTTTTTGTTTTATGCCATTCATCTTGAGTTACTGTTGTTCTAGTTTGCATTCTCCCAATAGCGTCGTAAGAGTAAGCTTGATTAAACTCAAGTGGGTTTGCAGTAGCAACTGTTTCTAATCTATTAGAAAGTGATACCACTCAGCTTTTTTGAGCGAAAGCAACGATAAAAAAAATAATTTACAAGGAAACATACTTATTTAGATAATCTAGTTAATATAATTCTACATAAAGTTCTTTAATTGACAAAATGACTTTGATTAACTTTTTTTTATTTAATTTCAATTTTGTTTTAATGCATTACTAGACAACTTAAACACTATGGAAATTTTAGAAGATAAATACTTGCAATCAATGAGGCAAGTCGCTGATCCTATTGCTGATAATACTATAAATAGTTTGCTCCAGCACAAGGAAATAACTGAATTGAAAGATGTTTTCAAAAATTTGGTATATAATAGAGAAATTGATACTGATAAGATGCCAGAAGCTATTAAAGAATATTTCACACAAAATGAGAAATTACCAGATTTTGCAAATATTGGACTAATTAATAAAGCTCAATCAGCATTTGCAAAGTTTGGACCCTCAATAATATTAGCTTATTTTCACAAATCTCTTCCAGAATGCTATGCTTGCGGAATGGGTGCAGAAGTTCTTGGGATGACTGGTAGGCTAACCAATCACACAAGAAGAAGAGTTGCTCAAACTGCACAATTTGTAATGGATGTAATGACTCCTGGTGGACTCAACAAAAATGGTAAAGGTATTTCAAGTGCTCTAAAAGTTAGATTGGTCCATGCTTCTATTCGATATTACTTAAAAAAATCGGTGGAGGAGGGTAAGGAATCTTATGACTATAATAAAATGGGAAAACCAATTAATCAAGAAGATTTAGTTGGAACTATGTTGGCATTTTCAGTAGTTGTAATTCAAGGAGTTGAGAAATTAGGTGTAAAAGTTCAGCAAGAAGAAAAAGAAGCAATCTTACATCTCTGGAAAGTTGTTGGGTATATGATTGGAATCAAAGAAGAAATTATGCCAAAAGATTTTCAACAAGCAGAACAGCTTTGGGCTAAAATTACTTCTAGACTTTATGCTAAAACAAACGCTGGTATTCAATTAAACAATCATCTTATTGAAATGCTTCAGGAAATAATTCCGAAGCATAGTTATGATGGGATAGTATATCTATTAATGAATCATTTGATTGACGATAAAGCAAAAATTATTTTAGATGTAAAAACTAACTATCAACATAGATTTTTAACATTAATTTTAGGGTTTATCTTAGATATTCTATTAAAATTTGATAGTAATAGCAGATTTTCCAGATATTTTACTAACCATCTAAACTTAATTCTTTTGAATGAATTAAAATCGTATGTATCAGAAAATGAAAGTATTGATATATTAGTTCCACCCGGCTTGCATTCAGACTGGGAAGATAATCATGATAAATCTGACAAAATATTAGGAATCTTTTAATGGACAATTTACTTAACCTAAATAACTTAAATGAAATTGAGATGTCTTTATTTGGTATCGGCTGTATTTTTTGGTTGATAACATATATCACATACATTAAAAACATATTTAAAGAAAAATTTGTAGAGATACCATTTATAGTAGTTTGCTTGAATATTTCTTGGGAATTTATTTGGAGCTTTGTTTTTGGTAATAGTGTTGGTGAATACTTAGGTTTGGGTCTTCAGATAGGATATGCACTTTGGTTCTTCTTTGATTGTGTCATTTTTTATGGACTCCTAAAATATGGATACAAACAATTTAATATGCCAATGATGAAAAATAATGCGAAGTTATGGGCTTGGTTATTTGTTTTATTTGGCTTGGTATTTTTCTATACATTTAACATTTCTGGATATGATACAGAAATTGGAACAATATCTGCTTATTTAGATAATCTAGTAATATCTTCTGCCTACATAATTCTCTTTATGAATTCTAGCAATAAGAAGCTATTTTCAAAGGGAGTTGCATGGTATAAGATGCTTGGGACAGGTTTAATATCTTTATCATTAGTGATGCACTGGTCAGAGAATTACTTTCTTATTTTTATAACGTCGGTAGTTTTGATATTAGATATTTATTATATTTTCATAATTAACAAATATAGAAATTGAAAAAAAGCATTCTTACAAATATTTTATCTAAAGGTTCAAAGCCAGAAATGAGTGTTCATGACGAAAAAGCACTCCTCATTTCAAATTTTATTTTCCTAATGGCTAGCTTAGTTGCTGGATTAAGAAGTTTAAGTTATTTCGCAAATGATGATATATCCTATAGTCTTATTTCTCTTTCATCATCATTAGTATTTATATCACTTTATTTTTTTAATGCAAATGGCTACCATAATTTTGCAAAGTTTGGATTAGTAATTGTTGGTACTGCAGCAACAGCCTATAAAGATTTAGAATCAGGTGGGCAGAGTCAGCAAATATTCCTAATGATGGCTAGTTTTGGTGTTAATTTTTTACTATTCAGCGTTAAAGAACCAAAGAAACTAATCCTTGCTAACCTAATTACTTTTATTGCTATTGTTATAGTTTTATTTGTACCGAATCTCATTAGAGAAGATATAATTATTAGCTCAGAAGAGTCAAAAGGAAAAATTATTGGTGTATTTTCTAATATAATTATAACTGTATTCATTATCTGGTATTTTGTCAAAAAAAGCTCGGATATTGAAATAAAGTTGATACATACTAACGATGAGCTTGCAGATATTAACAAAGAAATTCTTTTAAAAAATGATGCAATTGAAGATAGAAATATTGAATTAAAAGAACTTTATGATGACCTACTAACGCAAAAGGAAATTATTGAATTAAAAAATGAAGAAATTTTTGCTTCAATCAGGTACGCTGAAAGAATCCAAAATGCTTTCCTCCCCCAAGATTTTAATAAGATAACTTATCTTCAAGATAGCTTTATATTATTTAAACCGAAAGATATTGTATCGGGGGATTTTTACTGGTGGGCAGAAACAACTGATAATATTTTTATCTGTGTAGCCGACTGTACAGGTCATGGAGTCCCTGGTGCGATGCTTTCTATGCTTGGCATGGTTGCCTTGAACGATGCTGTTAAGGTATTAGGAGTAAAGGATTTAGATCTAATATTAGATTACATTGATAATTACTTTATAGAACATATCAAGAAAGATAATAAACATCTGAGAGATGGTGTTGAACTATCAATGATTAAAATTGATAAGACCAACAATAGGCTTTTTACAAGTGGTGCAAAACTTCCGTTATTTATTGTTAGTAATAATGAGATACAAGAAATTAAGCCCTCTAAGAGATACATTGGGGAGCAAAATCCAGGCAAAAAAGTATTTCAAAATAATGAAATAAGTTATAATCAACAGATGAGCATATATCTATTTAGTGATGGGTTTTCAGATCAAGGAAATAGCGATCGTAAAAAAATTGGCAGAAAGAATTTAAGAGAACTTATTTCTAATATTTCTAATGACCCAATGAACCTTCAGCATACTAAACTAGAAAATTTCCTTGAGTCTCATAAAGATAATGAATCCCAAAGAGACGATATTACTATTCTAGGCTTTAAAATTCAACCAAATAGGTGATTTTAATATTAGTCAATTTTCTTTTTTAACGAATTTTTAATTATAATATACACAAATCTAAATTTCTTTACAGATATTAAAAGATTGTAATTAGAAGATTGATTACAATCACTTCAAAACAGAGTATAAGGAAAAAAACTAAAGAGTCGAAATATGGACACGATAATAGCCAAATTAAATTCACCTTATCCTTTTGAGAATTCAATTTCTAAGAGAATACTCACTGCTCTATACATTGGCTTATTTGTATTCCTATTTTTATATATATTTCAACCCTTCAATATTAATCTTATTGAAAAAAATATATTAAATCTAACTTTAGGTTATGGAATAGTAACTAGTAGTGTAATGATTTTGTTTGATGTAATTGTTGTCAAAATTTTAAAAGCAGTCTTCAACGAACAAAAATGGACAGTTGGTAAAAATATATTATGGATGATAACTATTGTGTTACTTATTACTTATGGCAATTTATTTTATTCTGATTATATTAGATTGATAAGAATTTCATTTAATAATTTTCTTACATTTTCTTTATATACTTCTGTTATAGGGTTATTTCCAATAGGTTTTATAACTATTATAACTCAATCAAGATTGAACTCAAAGTTTATAAAAGAATCAAAATCGATAACAGATTCAATTTCTCCAAATTATTCTGATGAAACCATAATTAAATTTGATTCTGATAATCAAAATGATAATTTAGAATTAGCACTTAGTCGAATATTATATATTAAATCTGAGGCCAATTATGTTGATGTTTATTATGACGATAATGATGTAATTAAAACTAGTATGATTAGATCTTCACTTAAAAGTATTGAGGATAAGAATGATGCATTTTTCAGATGTCATCGGTCATTTATTGTCAATATGAATAAGATTTTCAAAGTTAGTGGTAATGCACAAGGATATAAACTTCATTTTAACAATACCGATACTTCAATTCCAGTTTCAAGAGCTAAAAATTGTTATATAAAAAGCCATTTTTAATTATGCCATTCATCCCTAAGCATTGCTAAACATACCTATTTAGTTCAAACTATACCAAAATTCCTACTGTAAAAGATATACATACCTTAGATATTGCAATACTATTATTACTACAATAAATTTGTTCAACTTTTTAAAACAATTTAGGGTGTAATTTTGTATTCAATATTACTTTTCGTACATATCATAGCTGGAAGTTTCTCTCTGATCATTGGGTTGGTTCCCTTTTTTAGCAGGAAGGGTGGCAAAAAACATAGACTTGGTGGAAATTTATTCGTTTATAGTATGTTTATTGTATCTATTTCTGCAATTTCTATAGCTGTTATGAAGCAATTACAATTCTTATTGTTGATAGGACTTTTCTCGTCATATATGATATTTTTGGGTAAACGCTCCTTTAAAATTAAAAAGTCTCATCCAAAACGTGTTGACTATATAATTTCTTCTGTCGCTACTGTAATTGGTATTTTACTTATAGTCTATAGTCCCGGTTATTTAAAAATATTTGGGATACTACTAAGTATATTCGCATTAACTGATATTAAAAAGTATAAAAATCATAAGTCTTGTAATTGGCAAAATATTCATATTGCAAGAATGATTGGGGCTTATATTTCAACGGTAACAGCCTTTCTTGTAGTTAATCTTTCGGGTGAACTGAATGGACTATTATTATGGTTAGGACCATCAGTGATTGGAACAGCTGTTATTATATACTGGTCAAGAAAATCGGTTGGATTACCCATTGTTATTTTAATATTATTAAGTTCATATCAATATAGCCCAGCTCAAGTGTATATTAATGGTGGCAAAACTAAACACAGATTTGCACAAATGACTTTAGGATTAGAAAGCAGAAATATTATTGAACCGAGAATCCTTATAGGTGGAACACATTTTTGGGGTCATGCAGATTTTTACCTTTCTATTCCACTTATAACTAAAGGAGTTGAAACTGGCTTTAAATATTACCCGTGGCAAATTAAAAATAATTCGTTTAGTCCTTATTTGGGTATATCTGCTAATGTTATAGAAAGCAATGGGAAAGAAAAATTCATAACGCCATTATTGATTGGTTTAAATTATTGTACAGGTAATAATTTAATAGAAATTGGGACATCAACTGACTATCTTATAAATTTAACTTATAAATATTCATTTGATACAACTATTGGGGTTGAGAATGCGACTAAATCAGGTTATATTCATAATTTGAGAGAACATTATAAGAAAAAGGGTAAACTTAATAGTATAACTTTTGGAGCTGGTTTTTCTTCTGTATTCCTTACTAGCTCTGATGAACTTCTTTCAGATTTGTATATTGACTTATCAGCTGGTTACTATTTATATTATCAAGATATTCAATTTAATTTAATCTATAGAAGTTTTGAATTAGAAGCTAAAAGAAAATTTATTGGAATAGAGATATTGAAGTATCTATTTGATTACAATGGATTTGCATTTTTTAGTGGACTAAATTCATCTTATGATTTACAAAAATCTTTAAATAATATCCATTATGGACTAACCTTTGGTTGGGATATAAGGCCAAGTGATGTTGATAGTTTCTATTTAAGAACTAATGTCAGATTTTCTAAAATTCAAAATAAACAAACTCTTGAGGTAAATTTTATTCAACTTGTCTTATTCTTAGATCGCTTATTATAAAATCCAGATTAGTAATAGGAATGATTCTATTTCCTTGAGACTTAATTAAGTAATATAAAAATCTACTTTATTCAGTCAATACTTCCTCTATTATAACCGCCACCACCAGAAGTACTGGTTCCATGTATATTACCACCACCGTTAGAAAGACTCGAATTAGAAGTCCCACCTCCTGTTTCGCTATATGTTGAAATAGTGAATACTTCATGACCCGATGGTTGTATTGTAGATGTGCCGTCATAATCTCCTACCCAGTAGCTATCAACCATTATTGTATTATTCCTATCATTCTGGCAGTTAATATTTCATTTCTTTTTTCATAAAGTCTTTCTGATGATTATGTTAGATTTTCTATTTGCACTCTTCCAATAACTCCTGATAGCATTGACTCATGAATCGATTATATTGGTTAATATTTAATTTTAAAGTATCAGGATTTATATCATCTAATGTTAAGTCAAGTAAATTTATCAATTTTTCTGCTTTGACCTCATCTGAATAATCTAAAGTATTAACAATTGTTTCATCGGTTTCATACATCACAGAAACTTTAAGGTCAAGATAGGTGTTCATATTCAAAAGAATAATTATTGTTACAATTCCTATTGTTGTATGCTTATATTTTTTTACGAATTTGAACTCTTAAATGATATTATCTCCTTCTCTAATATTCTTAACAGGCTTTCAAAAATTCGTCTCGCTACCTATAAAATTATCATGAAAAAAAATAGTTATATTTGATAATAAATATAATTAACTTAAATACAATATTATAAATATATAAGATCTAAATATGACAACTCCTAATAATTTGAAAGTAATATTTTATAATCATCATGATGATTGGGATTCAGATGATTTCACTGGTTCAACAAGAATTTATGAACTAAATCAAAAAAAAACATGGTTCTATATTACTTTGGTTATAACTTCAATTATTTTGTTTTCATTCATAGCATTAGTAGTAGGTATGATATTAAAAATATTAGCATATTTTAATTTGCCTGAATGGCTAACAGTTATCTCAATGTTATTTATAGTTCTTTATGGAACAAAATACTGGGGAATAATGGTTGATAAACTTTCACCGTATTTACAACAAAAAATGCTTGGTAATGGAAAGTATTATTTTGAGAAAGATGGATATTATCATAATGGCTTTTTGAGAGAATGGACTAAAATAAAATTTGATAAGTCTTTTGAATTGATACATATAAATAATATAAAAGATAATTTTTCTTATTCTGTAAATGAAATAGGTGTGAAAGTAAATGCAAAAAATATTCCTATTAAATTTAAATATGACAATCAAGAAGTTAAAATTGAAGATTTAACTGATAAAGATTATCATTTATTCATGCGGGGCTTATTATACTTCTATTTTGATAAACATTTAGATAAAAAATTTAAATAAAGGAGTTTACCGCTTGAATAGAACTTATTAGAGAACCATTCTTCTTACTAAAAAAATCATGTAATCTATAAATTATATAATGTAATATTTTCATTTAATCATTTGAATAGTTTGGTACATAAGTGTTATCTTGAATTGAATATATACTAACTGGAGTTATCGGGTGAATGATTGCCCCTATTTTATCTTAGTCCATGTATCTCCCCTACAATAACAGTTAGGTAGGCAGGGACTGCAAGTGATGCTATTAAATAAAAAAAAAGGTATAACGTGTTTTTTGTTCTAGTTGTCTTATCTTCTTTATCATATTCCTTTGTCCACTCCAAATATTTCCCACCTCTTACAAGCCATAGATAGTTCGCTAAGTAAGTACTTGACCAAATTACAAATAGTACAAAAACAGGTTTATCTTCTTGAAATATTTTAGGTCCGATCAACTGAATTATTAATAATAATGGAGTAATGTTAGCTAACATCATAAAGGAAATGCCAATTGTAGCATTCCAATGTGGACCATCAACCATACCCCAAGTTTTTAAGTTCCATGAGTAAAGTCGATAAAATAAGTATCTATAAAAATTTAAAATTTTATTCATGGATATGTAAACCTTAACAATATTTTTTATCAATTTTTGACAAACATTTTGTCTGGATTAATTCATTTGAATAAAGATACAAATTAAAATTATATCAAAAAAAAAACTTACTCAAGTATTGAGTAAGTTTTTTTGTGGGCCCGGAGGGGCTTGAACCCCCGACAAATGGATTATGAGTCCACTGCTCTAACCAGCTGAGCTACAGGCCCTTTTTGCTTTTAAGCAAAAATAAGATTGCAAATATACGATTTTTTAATAATTAAACAAACCTAAATATACACCTAATCGTACATTAAGTTGATCTATATTTAAATCGGTAGGGACATTATCTAAACTTGCAGTTCTGTTTATTTTCCAGTTCTTTTCAAAATCGTCTAAAAATGGATTATCAAAATTTATATTATACGAAGCATTCAATGAAAACATTAAAAAACCAGTAGCAGCCCAATCTATAGATACTTGTGGAGCCACAAAAAGCCAACTTTTGTCAATTTCTACCATATTTAGATTTGTGTCAGATCCAAGAGTTTCCCAATTGTAGTTTGGCTCACTTAAAGAATAAATCATATTCAAGCCAGACCACCCTAGTTTCATACCAGCTAGAACAGCCAAACCATCTGTAATCACAAAGCCATAATCGGCATGAAGTGCAGTCATAGCAACATTAAACTCTCCTTTTGATATTAAGCTAAGCTCTTCATTCATTACAGAAACTTCATCCGTTTCGGCAGAACCAGCCCAAGCTTCAAATCCAATTCGGATATTTTTCCAAAAAGGAATGCCTGTAAATCCTCCACCACCATGCATGATTAATGGGGAAGATAATTCACCTAATTGATATTCAGTATTATCTAAAGTTGGAGCAAATTTGGAAAAAAAGTTATTAACTTCATCTAGATTAATCATTCCAACATTAAAAGTATATCCCCCAGCGATAGCGAAATAGCTTTTGCTTTCAGCTTGCAAAGGTTCATCATCAAAAGGTAATTCATCTAATCTATCGTCTTGTGCAAATATTGGTACCGCTAGTAGAATTAATGCGATTAAGTTCTTCATATATTTAAACTCCATTTGTTATTGAACAACTAAGAAAATTCAAGTCAAGTTTTCTTATATTTGTTTTTTTTGAATATAATTGCAACAAAAATATGAAATTATCTTTTCCTGACGGTCAAATTAAAGAATATGAAAATGGAATTACTGGATTAGAAGTAGCAAAAAGCATATCCGAAGGTCTAGCAAGAAATGCATTAGCAATAGGTTTAGACGGAGTTATAATAGAATTAAGCAGACCTATAACCCAAGATGCAGAATTTAAAATATTTACTTGGAAAGATATAGAAGGAAAAGAAGCATTTTGGCACTCTTCTTCACATTTATTAGCTGAAGCCTTACAAGAACTGTATCCTGATGTGAAATTTGGATTTGGTCCACCTATCGAAAATGGATTTTATTACGATGTGGAGCTACCTGAAGGAACTAAGCTTGGTGAAGACGATTTTGCTAAAATTGAAGCAAAAATGAAAGAGCTAGCGAAGAAAAAGAGTCAGTTTGTAATGCACGATTGGACTTATGAAGATGCCAAATCATATTATCAAAATCGAGGAAATGAATTTAAGCAAGACTTAATTGAAGAGTTCAAAGACCAAAAGATTACTTATTGCACCCAAGGTAACTTTACTGATCTATGTAAAGGTGGACACATACCTCATACTGGATTAATTAAAGCAATAAAAATATTATCGGTTGCAGGTGCATATTGGAGAGGAAACTCCGATAATAAGATGTTAACAAGAATATATGGTATTACTTTTCCTAAGCAAGCTGAGCTCGAAGAATTTATGAGGATTAGAGAGGAAGCTGAAAAAAGAGATCACCGAAAATTAGGAAAGGAATTGAACTTATTTTTCATAACCCCAGAGGTTGGTCAAGGTCTTCCAGTTTGGCTTCCGAAAGGAACATTTATAAGAAGAAAATTAGAAAAATTTATCACTGAAGAGTTGTTGGCAAGAGGCTACCAAGAGGTTATTACTCCACACATTGGTAATTTAAATTTATATAAAACTTCAGGGCATTATCCTTATTATAAGGACTCTCAATTTGCCCCAATTTCTGTCGAAGAAGAAGAATATATGTTAAAGCCGATGAACTGCCCTCATCATCATAAAATTTATCAAAATGAGCCAAGATCTTATAAGGATTTACCTTTAAGATTTGCAGAATTTGGAACTGTATATCGCTATGAACAAAGTGGTGAATTAAGTGGATTATCAAGGGTTAGGGGTTTCACTCAAGATGATGCTCATATCTATTGTATGCCAGAACAGTTAAAAGAAGAACTAATAAATTGTGTTGAACTTACCCAATTAGTTTTTAAAACTTTCGATATGGAAGTTTCAACTAGGTTATCATTCCGAGGCGAGGAAGAAAATAAATATGCTGGTACAGCTGAATCTTGGGAAGAAGCTGAGCGAATTGTTAAGGAAGTTGCCGATGAAATTAACCTTGATTATTTTATCGGAATTGGAGAGGCTAGTTTTTATGGACCTAAAATTGATTTTATTGTAAAAGATGCAATTGGAAGAAAGTGGCAGTTAGGAACCGTGCAAGTCGATTACGTAATGCCAGAAAGATTCGATTTGGAGTATATTGGGTCAGATAATAATAAACATAGACCTGTTATAATACATAGAGCTCCATTTGGATCTATGGAAAGATTTATGTCGATATTAATAGAGCATTTTGCAGGTAATTTTCCATTTTGGCTTGCCCCAGATCAAATATCTATTTTACCAATTACTGATAATCAACTGGAATATGCAAAAAAAATTCAATCGATTCTAAATGATAATGGCTATAGAACAAAACTTGATGAAAGAGCTGAAAAAGTAAATAGAAAAATTGCTGAATCAGAACAGGCAAAAATTCCATTTTCTTTAGTTATTGGAGCGAAAGAAGTTGAAGCTGAAAATGTTTCTGTTAGGGAACATACAGTTGGTGATATTGGCAAAAAATCAATCGAGGAAATTTTAGAAATATTCAAATCCCTTTCTCGATAATATTAGAATAGTTCCAATTTAGTAGCTTATTCAAATAATTTAGAATTAAAATAGTTATGATTATTCTAGGTCTTTTTAAAATAAGAAATAGTAGAAAGTCAAAAGACAAAAAATTAAAAATAAATTAATCATTGACAAATGAACGATAAAATTCCTGATCAAGAAATTAAGACAAAAAAACCTTATAAAAATCTAAGGAAATTAGGTTTATTGGGCTTTTTATTTTTTCTTGGAAAAGGTCTAATTTGGATTGCAGTTTTAATGGGTTTTGGCTCTTTTTTTAAAGGATGTTAACCCTTCCTTAAGGATAAACTCTCATTTCTGATTTTTTACCTGAAAGATCAACGGCAAATACATTGATTGACTGATTTGTGTATCCAACTATTTCAAATACTTGTATTATATAATCTTCTCTAGTTTCTGTAAATCCAGTAAGTTCATTCACTTTCAAGGATTTATCATTTAATACCAGCTTATCTATATAGTTATTTTTCCCTACAGCTACATATCCGTATGATTTAGTGAAAACTCGTAATTTTTCCGATTCTTTTTTAAATGTTGATATTTCTGGTTTTGGGAAATCACTAATTTTTATCGGGATTTTGCTTCCTACGATTACATCTTTAAAATATCTAGCAAAATATAATCTTTTCCCAACATCTTCTGGAATTGGAGTAAATTCAATTATTTTATTAGAGGTTACACTTGCAAATGTTTCATTGTTTAGAATGATTTTTGCATCGAAATATTCCGATTCTGAATTGGGAATTTTTGGATTAAATCTATAGGTAACAAAAGGGTAAACAATAGTTGGTATATCTGGACTAGAAAGAGGAATAGGCTTAACAATAAATTCTGACCTTGCCTCCAAATCGTCTTGCTTTCTAACAATTGTTAAAGAAATTTTAATTTCATCGTAGGGCGGGGTATTCCCAGAGATTTCTATAAACCTCTCTCCTATGTTTTCAATCCTTAAATCTACATTATCAAATTCAGAAGGATTCGATATTGAAATCTTTGGTTCAAATTTTAAATCAGTGATTAAATTAAGACCATAAATTCTAACTTTAGTGTTCCATCTAGTAAGAGCTAAGCTCATAATAGGGTTATCAGGTACAATTGAAATATCATTTAATATAAGTGTTGGGTTAGTAGCTGGAATCTGGCTGAGATTTGAATCAACTTTCAATAATTCATTAGAAGAATCACTTATATTAGTCGAAGGGTTTATGTTAGTAGAAGTATAATTAATAGGGTAATCATCTATTATCAACAAGTTTAAATTAAACCTTGTATTAGCATATATTTTTTCATCAGAATTATTTTGTTGAATCTCAGCTTCAACAAATACATCATAATTTTTATTAATAAGCTTTATTGAGTCAAGCTCCCAAACAAATTTTAAATTACCACTACCCTCTTCTATAACTCTAAATCCAGGTACATTTACATCAATTCCATCTTGATAAATAGTTTTTTCAATTTTATTATTACTAATACTAACTTTAAATTTTATGTCTTGGTAGTCGCCAAGTGTATAAATATAATTAACAGTATCAGCCCATACAACATTAGGTTTGCCTTTTTCAGATTTAAGTCTTATTGATAATGAACTTTTCTCAGATTTAATAAATGTTGTGGGTAACTGATTGAACTGTACATCAGCATCATTGTTATCTGAATCAGGGATAATTAATATCAAGGCAGTTAAGTACAAAACAAAATATACTTCATTGAAACCTTTAGTTTTGTTGTACTTATGTTTCATTAGAAATTATTTAATTTTTTTTGATATGATATTTTCAAGCTCTTCCTTTACAGCTTCTTTTATCTGATTATTTGTTAATTGGTCAACAGTATTTGATAAGCTCTTTATTTTGGAATTAAAGTCACTTAAACCAATGTTGACTTCTTTCATTTCTGAAAGCATATCATTGTTTGGCCTTATTAAATTTTCATTTTGACCAGTAATTTGATCTAGTCTATCAATTAACTTTTCTTGATTTTCAGCAATCTTAATAAAATATTTTGAGAGATTTTCAATTTGAACAACTGTGGCTGCCAGATCTCTTCCTATTTCGCCAATTTCAACTATAAGCTCATCACTTTGGTTATCAGATTCTGACTCGTCGTAATAAGAGTCATCATTTGGCGAAAACGCCATTGTAACAAACATAATGAGTAACATTGATGTTTCAAAAGCTACCGAACCAATTACCAATTCCAAACCAATTGAATCTGTAAATCGGTTTAATCCTATAATTAATATTAAAGAGGCTGCTCCAAAATAAACAAGCGATAAGATCGAAGAAAAGAAAAATCTATTTACAATTTCTTCCATCCAAATTGATAGACCTTTACCAAAACCAATTTTATGTTGAATTTCTACATCAATTGAAGAATAACTATTAGAATCTTCTCCCCTAACACATATTAAAAGTGTATAGTATAGAATCTTTATATTGGAAATCTGACGTTTATACCTAAGTTCTCTAAAGAGCTTATGTAAAAATCTTCTTCCTTCAAGTCCCGAAAGTGTGTCTATTTTTTGCATTAGGTTTTTGTTCTCAATACTATTATTAAACTAAAAACAAGAAAAACCAGATTGGCTAACCACCCAGATATTAACGGATCCAAATTATTAGCTAATGCAATTGTTTTGCTTATTTCTGTAAATATAAGATAACAAAAGGATACAACCAAAGCTGCTGCAATCTGAACAGCCATTCCACCCTTCTTTTTAATACTTGCAAATGGAACGCCAAAAAGAACAATAATAAAATTGGCGAATGGGAAAGCAAGCTCAGCATTGTATTCGATTAATTGTTTTGATACATCTTTACCACCTTGCTCCAAAAGATCTATATATTGTTTTAGCTCTGTGAAATCCATTTCTTCCAATTCTTTCTTCAATTTCACTAATTGGCTATGATCAATTTTTAAAGAAAGATGTAAGGAGTCAAGCGATTTAGAATAAAGGGTATCATTAAAGTTCTTTTGAAGTACATTTAATAGTAACCAATCGTTATTATCTTCATCCCATTTTACATTTGCTGCCTCAATTCTTGAGATTAACCTAGGTTTATCATCATTTGTAAATTCTTCAATTGCAAAATTCCTACCATACTTTCCATCAGAATTATAATAATTAATTGATAAATTTCTTGTAGGAGTATCTCTAAAATACAGATTATAAATAGAATTAGTAGTTTTCTTTTTCTTTAAATATACTCGTTCAATTTCGTTTTTTCTTTCGATACTTGGTGGCACTACCCAACCATTGAAATATAATTGCCAAAAGCTTAAAGCCATTCCAAATAATAAAATAGGCAGCATCAATCTGTACAATGATTGTCCTCCAGTTTTCATTGCTGTAACTTCATTCAAACTAGCTAATCTACCAACAGAAAACAATGTTGCTAGCAACATTGATACAGGAGTCATCAACTTTGTTATCTCTGGAAAATAATATAAATAGTATTTAATAATGATAATTGTATCAACACCCTGATCCAAAAATTCATCTAAATTTTCCATCAGTGTTACTATTATGAATATAAAATAAAGTGCCAGAATAGAATAAACTAGAGTTTGGATAAACTGCTTAATGATATATCTGTCTATAATTGTCATTTTTTAAACATGTTTTTTAAGTCAATTGCAAAACCAAAAATATCGATATTTTTTAAAGATAGTTCAGTTTTTACAAAGTTATAGCAGAGGAGACCAAGTACAAAATTATATATTATTATGGTTATAGGAGTTAAAAAGAAAAGATTATTATAACTAACAATTAATAGGCAAGTCAAACTTAAAAGTGTAGCGATTATTTTATATTTGAGAACTAGTTTTTCTTTTGAGAGTGCGTTCATCAATGGTGTTAGCAATGCAAATGGTAAAAATAATCCAGCTAAAACCAAGGTGTTAAAAATACCAATTGCTAATAAATACCTTTCTAAATCGAAATAGTTTATCATAAATTCTGTTAATCCAAAATTTAATATGAGAATTAAGAAGCCAAAAACAAAAAGCAAAGCAGATAACGACTTAACAGTTAATGCCTTTAACCCAACCCAATTTTTCTGAAAAATTAATTTAACTGAAATTGGGTAAATAAGCCCATGCGCAGCAGAAGCCGCTTCATCAAATGTTTTATAAAGCTTTTTGGCAGCGGCATAAATTCCCGCCTTCTCTGGGCCGAAAAAGATTGATATAATATGAAAATCAAATATTTTGGGTAGTGAATGGAATATCTGTTGTTGGCTAACTACAAAACCAAATTTTAAAAATTTCTTGTAGCTCAACGTTCCTTTTGTTTTAAACCTTAAATACTTATTTGATAAAACAATAGCAATTAAAGTTGATGAAACACCACCCGCTATCAATATATATATCATTGATAAAAATGATAGTGCGTCATTACTATTTAGAATATATAGAGTTGCAACTACCTGAGATCCAAAAAAAGTTAGGTTTAATAAAAATACGCTGAAGTATTGTAGTTCACGAGTTAATATTTTTATGGTATAATTTCTGGGAATAGTTATCAAACTAATTAGCGGCAAGTAACTTAGAGCAATTCCATAGCTATCAGAACCAAATAAACTCCCTATTTGAGATCTAAAACTAAATAACAAGAATGATACAGAAAGTGAAAAAACGACAATAGTAATAAGTGACATAAGATTGATATTTGGTTTCTCCTCTTTATTTCCACCAAATTGTATCAAACCATTTAGAGCTAAACCATCAGCTAACAGAAATATCCAGTTATTAAATAATACCATAGATTCATAAAAAGCAAAATCTGATGGGGCAAGATATTTCAACTGAAACAAGGTAAATAACCCAAATAACAGGTAATTACCTTTATCAATAAATGACCAAGATATTTTTTTTAAATTATCCCTAATTCTCATTTCAATTTTAACTCCGTAACTAAAATTGAATTAGGCATATCAATAATGATTTTTTTCGCCTTCACTTTTATCCCATAATTTGGAGAATATTCATAGTCATCAACTGTATAATTTGATTTGGTTATAAGACTTATCGAATAATTATCTCTTTTTAGCAGTATTCCATTAGATGTATCAATTTTTACATTTGGATGAAGATGAAAATGTATTGATTTTGATAAATCAATATTCACCTTATCTCTAATTATTATAGATTTATTATCGAATTCAAATTCTCTAATTGTAGGTTTGATGTAAGAATTGTATATAACTTTTATTATATTTTCTCTTGATTTTACGACAAATGGATCTGAATTGTTACTAAAAAGCCAAAATAAGTCATCAAGACTATTTGAATTTATTTTACTTTGCTCCAAATTATCAACCACAAGCGTATTGTGATATTTAGTTGACCGAAATTTATTTCTTAATTCCCAATTTGATGTATAGCAATATGTTCCTGGATCAACTATAAATGGTCTTCCACCAACTGACAAAACAAATGAACCAATATCATTGTGATCGTGACCACCCTTTCCCATTTGACCTAATTTCAAAAAACAGCTAGTAATCTCATAAAAATTTGATTTTAGAGTTGATACTCCAAATTCATTGAATATTTTAATTTGATTATCTGTATTTACAAGCATCTCATAAATATTATCTTTTGTTATATCTGTTTTATTTATGTCAAATTTACTTATTTGATTAAACAGATTATAGTAAAAGTGAATATTTTCAAAAATTGAGAAATAGCGTCCGCTGTCGTGATCCCCAACTTTTGGAATATACCCTGAATGAATGTTAGATCGAGTAAAATTTATAATTTTTGAAATTTTTGATTTATTTGATTTTACAAAGATTTTATTTTTTATTTGAGTTAGAAAAGAATCTTCTGTTATTAATTTAAAAAAGTTATTGAGAACTAGTACAAGTTCATTTGAAAGTAAATGATATGGAATTGAGCCTTCAAAATTTCCTCCATCATCAAGAAATTGATGGTGAAGTTCGTAACAAAATTTATTTGAATAAGAATCTAAAAGTGATAAAATGAAATTGTTTTGATCAAAATTGGAAGCAATTAGTATTATAGAAACTACATTTGTAAGATAATGGTTGCCCCTCTGCCCTTCAGAATATTCATTATTATGATGAATATGTGTAAGGTGCTGAAACAAAAGATTTTCTAATATTGAATAAAATTCAGGTTTAAATGTTGCACCATTACTCGAAAATATTTGAAATGTATAAAGAATATTTACCGCACGAATACCAACATCCATCGCAGTTTTCCATTGAACACCAAATCTTGGCGGATTCATAGAATAAAAATCTAAAACCCTATCTTGAAATTCTGTTAAATAATTACCTGCTTCATTTTCATTATTACTTATCATATAAGCAAAAGCTAGATTTGGTAAATCTTGCATTCTACCAAGTTCCCAAGGTATTTTTACATCAACACCCAAATCATAACCATATTTAATATCTTTGAACCAAGTTGATTCGGACCATCTGTAACCTGAAATAAAGTCAATTTGCCAATCTATTGGTTTATA
The DNA here is from genome assembly GCA_028376765.1 of Candidatus Kapaibacterium sp. Taxonomy (GTDB): domain Bacteria; phylum Bacteroidota; class Ignavibacteria; order Kapaibacteriales; family UBA2268; genus JAJRPT01. The sequence continues at coordinate 992 of JAONBD010000011.1, read as the reverse complement.
GTTTGAACTGATTAGAGATCTTATCGTTTTTACATCATTACTAGAATTGGCAGGAAGTTTTTTAATAGCATGATTAATATCTATAATATCGGAGTTATATTTTTTTCCATCTTTACCCCGGCAATCCATTCCGTAGCAAATCTCATTGAATTCTGCATTTAAAAGCTTAAAATTATGATTTAAACTATTATTTGCAGATTTCAGTATGTAGTCCTTATTTTTGTTTAAAAAGTCAAGATTTGGAATCGGAATTATAAAGTATTTTGAAATAAGTTTAGAGCTGGCATTAACAAAAGTACTTTTTTCATGATCAGATTTTCTTGATTTTTTTTGACCAATTTTGCCATAAGTCTTTTGAAATACTTTTTTTATTAAAACTTCTGGGCTTGTTTTAATTATCTTATTTAATTTTGAACTAATAGGCATAACACAAAATAAAACTATTAATCGTCATAAAGAAAAATATTTAACAATTGGAGTTTTAAAATGAGCGAAACAGTAATATCACAGAGTTCAGATTTGAATGATTACGAAATATTAATCAGAAAAAGAGGTGAAAACCAGTATGCTTCTTATTGCCCACAACTTAACTTAATGTTAACGGGTGTGGAACATGAAGCCGTACGAGAAAAAATGTATAATCAAATTACTCAGCATATTGAGTCAATAGCAAGCTAAACTATTGAGATTAAAATACAATATACAGAAGCTGTTAGCTATTTGGTGGATTCAATTCACATTGCTGGCAGCTTTTTACTATTTTTTAAGCGACTTTGTCGCCTTAAATGTTGTAAATGTAATATCTACAAATGGTTTTTTTGAAAGATTTCTTTACAATTCTTTTTTTAGTAGGTTCTTAGTAATCTTTGTTATTACTATGATTTTTGTTCGTTTAAGAGCTGAATCAAGTATGTCCATTATTGGTCTTAGGATTGATAGAATAATGATGAAACATATATCTTATGGGTTAATTATTTCACTTTTTTCAGCCA
>JAONBD010000109.1 GCA_028376765.1 Candidatus Kapaibacterium sp. | reverse complement strand
TGTGTAATACCTTTTTTTATTTTTCTTAACTGCTTATTGTAAAAAGTAAAATTGAAAGCTTTAACAGTAGTTTCATTTATTAATGGGTAGTCAATTGGGAAGGGTTTCATTCCATTATTTGGAAAACCATCTGGGACATTTTCATTTACAGGGTTTGCATTTCTTCCTCTATTATAGATCCCCCTACCAAGTGATTTGCCAGATGCAGAACAATCTACCCAAGAAACTGTATAAGGAAATTCTTTTTCTGATTGAGTATTAATTTCAAAAAAATCATCAAGACAATTATACTTAATACTTTCGGTATATAAATACGCACTTGGCATTTTTATTAATTGAACTTTAGCCCAAGTAATAGTTCCAGTTAAGCCTAATCCACCAATAGTTGCATAAAAGGTATTCGGATTCTTTGTTTTACTACAAATTATCCTATCACCGTTTGATCTTACCAGTTCAAACTCTATAACAAATCTACCAAAAGTGCCGGCAAAATGGTGATTTTTACCATGAACATCATTAGCAATTGCTCCAGCAAGCGAAACTAATTTAGTCCCAGGGGTAACGGGTAAAAACCATCCCTTTTTTAATGTAAAATCAATAATATCTTTAAATTGAATGCCTGCTTCAGCAGTTAATATTCCTGTTTCAATATCAAAATTAATTAAATGATTTAGGGGTGTTGTATCTATTAAAACGCCATTTTCTACAAGACAAGAATCTCCATAACTCCTGCCATAACCTCTTGGAAGAATATCGGAGTAATCGTTACTATCAAAAGGTGACTGGCTTCGCCAATTCCAAGAATGAACTTTTTTTGGAGCCAGTTTGGGATATCTCCCAAAAGATTCATAATCTAAAATTAATTCATTCATTTTCAAGTAAATCTGGTCTTAAGCGTTTTGTTTTTTCATAAGATTGAACTTCAATCCATTTTTCAATATTTTTATGATGCCCAGAAAGTAGCACCTCAGGCACTTTATATTCTCTGAATATTTCTGGTCTTGTGTATTGGGGTGAATCCAACAAACCACTTTGGAATGAATCACTTAAGGCGGCTGTAGAATCTCCAATCGAGCCAGGTAGTAGTCTAATTATGCTGTCAGTAATTACCAAAGCAGGTAGCTCTCCACCAGTTAACACGTAGTCACCAATTGATATTTCTTGAGTGATAAGAACATCTCTAATTCTTTGATCTATACCTTTATAATGTCCAGCTAGGATAATAATGTTTTTCATCAATGATAATTTATTTGCAGTACTTTGATTATATTTTTCACCATCAGCGGAAACATATATTATCTCGTCATAAGTTCTTTCTGACTTTAATTTTTCTATACATGTAAAAACTGGCTCACATTTCAACAACATTCCAGAATTACCACCATAAAGGTAATCATCTACCTTTTTGTGTTTGTCCGAAGAATAATCATGAAGGTCGTGTAAATGGACTTCTGCAATTCCCTTTTTGATAGCTTTTTCAATGATGCTTGATTGTAAATGAGATTCCATAGATTTTGGAACTACTGATAATATGTCTATTCTCATTTTGTCAATTTCTTAATTTCTTGAAGTAATTCTTTCTGCTTTTCATTAAAAGTTTCAGGCATTGTAATATTTAACTTTATAAACAAATCACCTCTTATTTTTTTGTCTGTGTATAGAGGCATTCCCTGATCTTTCAATTTTAACTGTTTACCTTGCTGTGTGCCTGGAGCTATTTTCAAATTGAATTTCCCAGCAAATGTATCAAAGGTTTTTTCTGAACCAAGAAGTGCTTCATATATGCTTATGTCCCTTACTAGATACAAATCATTATTTACTCTTTTTTCATTTTCGGATTCGTTAACCTTTATTGTTAATAGTAAATTACCATTTTTCCCACCAAATTTACCTTTGTATCCCTTTCCAGAAATTTTCATTGTTTGGTTATCTTTTATACCTGGTTTAATAGCTATTTCAATTGATTCATCATTCACTTTCAATCTTTTTTTCAGACCAGTAAAAGCATCAGATATTGATATATTTATTTCAGTTTGATAATCTTTACCATTTATTTTTTCTTCAAATCCAAATGTTGACTGATCATAATGTGATTTTTTTGATCTTCCTGAATTTGGACTTGCTTGTTTAGAGTAGGTTTGCCCAAATATCTTATCAAAAAAGTCGGACATTGAGCCACCTTGATTGAAAAAAT
>JAONBD010000108.1 GCA_028376765.1 Candidatus Kapaibacterium sp. | reverse complement strand
ATTTGTTTATTGCCATAAATATCTATTATTTTAACTTTTTCAATCATACTTGATGCCTCAACTCCAATTTTAATGTAGTCATTAGCAGGGTTTGGATAAATTGTATTTGGAGCTTCTTTGCCATTTATTCCGTTAGATTCAATTATAATTTCTATTATCCTACCACTAGCTGTTGAAATATACGTGTTTTCGCCAAAACCATTTACATCCCAAATTTGAATTGTATTTGGAGCTTCTTCACTCATCCATACTTCTCCATCTAACGAATATACTATTTTGCCATTTTCCCCTCCAGCAAAGATTCTTCCCTGAGTGTCTTTATGTCCTCTAAATAATGCTCCTTCAGAATTATCTTTATAAGCTAGCTCCCAAGTATCTCCCAAATCACTAGATTTGAAAACAGCATAGCTACCATCTTGACTCCCGAACCCATAAAGTTCACCTTTTGTACCTTTAATTAAATCATTTATTTGCATTTCTTCATTTAAATTTGTTTCCCATAGCTTCCATGTGTCTCCTGAGTCCTTACTTGAGTAGTAAGTATAAATTTCATTCTCACCATTTTCATCTGACTGCTGAGCAACAACTACAATTTTATCTCCCATTTCAAACATATTCAACATAGAGCTACCACTCTTGCTGAATTTTTTATTCCAAGTTTCTCCATGATCAGTACTTTTCAGAATTGATCTATCGTAGCCAAATGCTAATAATGTATTATCATCAATATGAGTTATATGATATATCGAAGTAACATCTGGTGCAAGATTGCCATCGCAGATAATATAATTCCAATTTAATCCAAAATCAGATGATTCTAATAATATTGCTTTGTTTGTTGCAAAATAACCACTTAAATGAGCATCGTTTTCGCTGTATATTTCTAATCCAAAAAGTAACATATTTGAATAATAATCAATTTGCCAATTTGAACCCCCATCTTTGCTTACTGCTACTAAACCATAAAATTCGCTATTAGACACGTAAGAAAAACCTGTTGCCATAATTAAATTATTATCATAATATTCAATGTTGCGAATTTGAGCTCCATTTTGTTGTTGTATTACATCTTTGAATAGTAACTTAGCACTTGATTGATAAGCTGTAAATAACAGTATTATTGTAAAAAGTATTTTCATAGTTTTGCTCCTAAATTATTGTAAAAGATAAACACTTGACATATTCAGGAAGTGCTTAGTTACATTATTTAGATATATTTAACACCTTATTATACCAACTATTTAATTTTAAATGTAACAGCAACTTTTAGCATTGCAAATATATTTAACACATATTTAATGATGTTCACAGCCTAATAACAAATGTTTGCAGTAAATTTTAAAAGATAAAATTCTTTTTGTGTATTTTGCACAATGACTCCCTTACTCACTTATCTAATACATGTTATATTTTGGCTACTATTTCTGACCGATAGAATAATATCTCTCTATAAATACTATTTTCAAGAATATGGCTTAGGTGTAGCAATTATTGCAAACATTACTGATCTAGTTCCATTTGTTTTTCTTTTTTATATCAATTATAGTTTACTTGTTAAACATTTATTAAAAAAAAATAAATATTTGTATTATATTATGTCTGTTTTAATATTAATTATTTTGAGCTTAGCCATTCAATACTTGCAAATAATTTATATTTCTAAAATACTGGTTGATTGTAAAATATATCTTAATGGTTTTGAAAATAATTTATTTTATTACACTGGTCAAACATTGTTTTATCTTTTAATAAGTGTTGGGCTTAGGTTTACATCCGATTGGTTTAACGAGAAAACACAAAAGGAACAATTAGAAAAAGATAAATTATCAGCCGAATTATCTATGTTAGTATATCAAATCAACCCTCATTTTTTGAATAACACCCTACATAATATTAATTATTTGATTTCTTACAAACCAGAATTAGCAAAAGAATCAATAGTAAGACTGTCTCAAATAATGAGATACAAGCTTAATATAGGAAGTTCAGAAAAATCCTCAATGAAAAATGAATTAGAATATATTCATCAATTTATTGAATTACAGAAACTGAGACTAGTTAACCCTGATATTGTTAAATTTGATGTTAAAGGGAACCCAGAAAATTATAATATTAGTCCTATGCTTCTTATTTCCTTTATTGAAAATGCTTTTAAACATGGTGATGTAACTTCAGAAAGTGCTTTCATTAATATTTACT
>JAONBD010000107.1 GCA_028376765.1 Candidatus Kapaibacterium sp. | reverse complement strand
TGATTCTTTGATTTAGAAAGAATACTCTCAATATCTAACAGCTCATTTTCTTTTTGCTCTACCTTTTCTTTCTCAACCAATAATTTGCTTTTTTTATCTTCTTGCTCTTGTTCTTGTCTATCAAAGAAATCATTTAAAAAGTCTCCATCTTCATCACCTTCAATCTCAATAGGCTTTTCAGGAACTGGATTATTTGTTCCTGCTTCAGCTCCTTTAAGTCTTGAGAGTAAGTCTTCCATAAATCCAAGTCCAGTTGGACTATCATTAGATTTTTCTTCTATTGACTCAGTTTCTCTTGTCAATTGTCCCAGAAGTGAATTAGTATCAAAATCATCATCAAGATCTTGACCATCAAGTATATCACCAGAGCCAAAGCCATCACTTCCAAATGCTTTTATGTCATATAGTTGATAGGCCATAGAAGTTACTTCATCTTTTGGTACCTGAGCAAGTACTTCAAATTCTTCAACAAGTGTCTTGAAATCTGAGTTGGTTGATCTTAAACAGTGAAAGAAAAGCATTGTTAATTCATAATTAGATAATTGAGCTATTAATAGGGATAGGAAAAATGGTTGACTTTCTTTTTTAACACCTCTAACATATCTTAGTAGATTGTAAAGGTTTCTAAAATAGTGCCCTAAATCTGCTTGATACTCCAAGTAAAAGGTATTATAGCAAGTATCAAATAGCTTAGCTGTATTATCTTCAGCATCCGAACTTATATTTTCTGAAGTTTCTCCAAAAAACCGTTTAAAAATATCATAATATTCAACAAATGCTTTTCTACCTAGAATTGTTTTTGTTACATTTTCGCCTGTAGAAAAATCTACATCTGTCTGTTCGAGTTCTATTGAGGTAATAATTTCATTGTGAAATCGCAATAATTGGAAAAATGTTTCTTCATTTTTCTGATCTTTCGCCATCTCATTTTGGATCCTAAATTCTTTAGTCTGAGCAACTACTTCATCAATTTGTTTTACAAGTAAGTCTTTCTGAGCCTCAAGATCTGCTTTTTGTGATGTTAAGGAGGAGTAGAACAACAAAACCCCTGCAAGTGACCATATACCACCAATTAGTCCAGCTATGAACTCAGAATATTGAGTTATATTAGACCAATCGTTTCCACCTTCTAAATTGATTTTTGCATTTACACCAAGGATTAAAGCCAATACAACAAGGATTATACCCACAATAATGAATATAATTGCACCTAGCTCAAATGCATCAGTGTCTTTTAGCCATCTTCTTAACTTATTTGCCATAGATTGAAATTAGTCACAAAAATTGTGCCTTTAATGTTTTAATAATTGCAATGTGAAAAAGAATAATATAACAATTTAATTTCTTTTACTCCTTTTGTATACAACTAAAACTGCTCCAACTAATACAAGTAAAGCTCCAAAATATCCAAATAAGCTAGTTGTTTCTTTGCCTAGCCAATTGAAATTATACTCATCGAGGATGGCCATAGAAATAATTGTAATTAAAGGATTCAAAGTAATGATTATACTTATTTTATTGGCAGGAGCAAGCTTAAGTGCTTCACCTAGAAAGCCGTAGGCAAGTATTGTATTACCACCTAGCAATAATAGAACAACAGATGATTCTATCGATAAACTAAAAAATAGATGATAATCGATAAATGGTGCAAACATTAATACTGGTATCGAATATATTACCATATTCAAATGCTGAGCATTGTAAGTTCTAACAAGTTTTTTTTGGAGTGAGGCGTAAACCACCCAACTTATAGCAGCCAAAATTGTTACTATAATTCCTAAATCTAAATCTTTATATACTTCACCACCAAAATTTAATTGATCTTTATAGAAAATACTCACACCTATTAGTGCTATTACAAAACCAATAAGTTGTAATCTAGAAAGTGACTCTTTATAAATAAATATTCCAACTCCAGCTAGCATTATCGGCCCAATCTGGATAATAATGTTTGTTATTGTTGGATTTGTGAATTTTAAACCCATCATAAATAGAAGATAGTTTAAACCAAGCCCTATTCCTGCAATTAGAAGTAACAGGGGAGGTTTAACTAGAAGTTTCAATTTTGATCTATCTTTGATTGCGTAGAAGACAAAAAGAATTGAAAAAGCCATGAAAAATCTAAACCAAACAACACTTATTGGCTCAAGATCTACTAAGCTGAATTTAAGAACAAGCGATAAAAAGCCCCAAAGAAATGATGTGATTG
>JAONBD010000106.1 GCA_028376765.1 Candidatus Kapaibacterium sp. | reverse complement strand
TTTTCTAACTGCAACTGAATTATTAGTCTCTAATCTATCAATATCTTGAGTTGAACCATCTTTAATACCAAAAATATCAACTAATATATCCTGTTTAAATAAACCAACAGCATATTCTCCATCAAAATCAAATCCTTCAACCCTTATTATATTTGAAGTCTTTAATTCAGAGTCATTCGCATTGTTATTGGCAATCACAAAAACTTCTTGATTGTATATAATCAATCCATCTTCAAAATCATATTTAAATGTATTGATATTGTTAAAGTTACCACCAATTGATATTTTTAAAGAGTAATCCTTTAAATCAATATCATTACCAGTTCCATTAAATATTTCAATGTAATTTTCGTTTGTCCATCCCTCACCATACTCAGTTATAATTAGATCTGAAGTAAATGATTTTTGATTATAAACTCCCTCAGAATTATTTCCAAAAGAATGCTTACCTAAATCGGAATAGTCATCTTGGGCAACTCCATCCCATTCTCTATCCTTATACATCAACCAATTATTATTACCCGATTTAATTCTGTATTTTCTAATTAAACCACCATTTTGAGTACCGTCTGTACCAAATATTTTCCATTCAGAACCAGGATCTTCTCCAACAGTTCCTATTACATCAATTCTTTTATTTTCAGATATTTTGTATAAAACCAGTGCATCATCACCATTGAAATTAATTACAGGGCTTTGTAGGTTAGAAATACTGTTTATATCATCAGAAGCTGATGATCTACTTACGACAAAAACCTCTCCATTTTGAAGAGTAGTATTTGGTAGTATTTGAGAATTGTTTGGGTTACCAGAATTACCATTACTATATAATTCTAGTTTGTAGTCTGATAAATTAATATCATTACCTGTTCCGTTATAAATCTCGATGTATTTGTTATTTGAACTTCCTTCGTGGTATTCAGAAAAGAATAAATCTGAGGATTGACCTAAAGTTGAATAAGTAGCAATTAAGCCTAATAGAACAAATCTAATAACATATTTAAAATAACTCATAATTCGCCTTGTAAATTTAATTAAAACTATTTCAAGAGCAAATATATAAAATATGTAATTAAATCAAAAATTTATTTTAATCTTAAAAAAAGATAATTGTATAATTATTAACTATTTAATACAAAAGTTATAGTAGAGGTTAATATCAACTTACATCATCTGCTATGAGCTCTTCTAAAGTTTTACCGTGTGGTTTTGGTCTTCCATTTTGATCGACATGAACCATTACAACCTTATCAATTGTGATTATAATAACAGAAGTATCCTTTACCCTAACTTCGCATCGCAATGTAATTGAAGTTTTACCAGCATCAATTAGCTCAGCGCCAATCTCTATTATATCAGCATTGAATGCTGGGTTCATAAAGTTTATTTCGGACATAAACTTTGTTACTACATGATTTGAATGAAGCTGGCACATAGCATAAATTGCAATTTCTTCATCAATCCATTTTAACAATTGACCTCCGAATAAGGTTCTAGAAGGATTCAAATCTGGAGGAGAAACTAGTTTTCTTGTTTTAAATGTCATCGTCTTATATTAATTTTAAATTATTATTTACTTCTTCCCAATTAATAATATTAAATATATTATTAATATAATCTCCACGTAAATTTTGATATTGTAGATAGTAAGCATGTTCCCAAACATCTATTCCTAATATTGGGGTACCTTGCTTTTCAACAAAGTTCATTAATGGGTTATCTTGATTCGGTGTAGAGCTAACAAAAAGTTTTTTATCTTTACTTAAAGATAACCAAGCCCAACCAGATCCAAATCTTGATTTTGCAGTATCTTTAAATATTTGCTTAAATTTTTCTAAAGAGCCAAAGGAAGTATTAATTGCTTCTAAAATTTCAGCCTTAGGTTCAGATGGTTTTGGAGTTAATATTCTCCAATATAAAGAATGGTTGTAATGTCCACCACCATTGTTTCTAACGGCAGTATCACTTTTGTTAATATTTGGTATCAAATTTTCAATCTTAGCAAATTGATTATTACTATTTTTTAAAGCTAAATTAAGTTTTTTCACATAACCCGCATGATGCTTATCATGATGGATTTGCATTGTTTGGGTATCAATGTAGGGTTCTAATGATTCATAACCATAATTTAATTCTGGAAGAGTAAATTCAGCATTGTACTCTTTTTGGGCTTGATTTTGTGGTTCTTTTAAATCAACATCTTTATTATTTAAATTATCTGAACCACAGGAAA
>JAONBD010000105.1 GCA_028376765.1 Candidatus Kapaibacterium sp. | reverse complement strand
TTCATTATCAATATCAATTCCAATAATTTTCCTAGTTCTCTCATATCTCACTTTGATAACTTTTGGAGTAAATTTTTTGGGGTAACAATCAATATAATTTGATGATAATTTGCCACCACCATATTTTAAAATAATACCAGCACACCTTTTAGCGGCATACTTTAAATTATTTATATCTACTCCTCTTTCATATCTATAGCTCGAATCAGACTGCAAACTTAATTTTCTGGATGTCTTTCTTACAATACTAGGTTTGAAATAAGCTGATTCAATTAAAATAGATTGTGTTGTCTCATCAATTTCAGAATTAAAACCACCCATAACGCCTGCAATAGCAATTGGTTTTTCTTTGTCATTTATTGTCAACATTTCAGAATCTAGTAATCTATCTTTTTCATCCAAGGATTTAAATTTTAAATTATCAGTTGCATTTTTGACAATAATTTCTTTACTAGCTAATTTCCCTAAATCAAAAGCATGCAAAGGATTACCACATTCCATCATCACATAGTTTGTAGCGTCAACTATTAAATTTCTAGGTCTTAATCCAATAACTTTTAATCTGTTTTTTAACCATTGAGGCGAATCAACAACTTTAACCTCACTTAATACAAGAGCAGAATATCTAGAGCAATTATCTGGATTTTCAATTTCTATTTTTACATCAGTATTATCTGAATCAATGTTTTGTAGTTCGGTTTGTGGTAGATTTAATTTTAATCCCTCCTTAGCACAAATTTCACGAGCAATACCAATATGAGAAGCTCCATCTGCACGATTGGGTGTAATAAATACATCAATCATCACATCATCAAGCTCAACAAATTTAGCTAAGGGAATGCCAATAGGTGTATCTTCTGGTAGCACCCAAATTCCTGAATGATCTTCTCCTAATTCTAACTCTGATTTAGAGCAAATCATTCCATTAGATTCAACGCCCCTTATATTTCTTTTTGATAGACTAAATCCTGCACTAGGAACAACTGCTCCTTCTAGTCCTAGGATAATTGTTTGATTTGCATCAACATTAGGTGCTCCACAAACTACTGTTTGCGATATTCCATTATATTCAACTGTGCATAATGATAATTTATCAGCATCAGGGTGGGCTTCTTTTTTAACCACTCTTGCCGTAATAAATCCGTTGTAAATTTTGTTATAATCTTTTATTTCTTCAAGCTCAAATCCCAACATTGTTAGTTTTTCCCCAAGTTCTTGGGGGCTAGATTTTGTGCCAGTTAATTCTTTGAGCCAATTGTACGATAATTTCATTTTTTAATATTATGTTTGTTGTCAAAAAAGACTGTAAATATAAGAATATAAAAGGTATTTCTTGCAATATGATATAATAGTTTTAGCAATTTTCTTTGTTGCGTCACTGGTAAGATCTGGATTAGGTTTTGGAGATGCACTTATCGCTATGCCTTTGCTTTCCACATTTGTTGGGTTACAACTTGGTACTCCAGTTTTAGCAGTTGATGCTCTAATCATTTCATTGATACTTTTAATAATCGAAAGAAAGCAATTAAAATTAAAGTTGCTATACACATTCTTATCTGGTGCTCTTCTTGGTGTTCCAATAGGTATATATTATTTATCAAACTTTCCTGAGACGATTTTAAAGCTAATTCTAGGTATAGTTGTATTTTTATTTTCTACCTACAAACTATTTTTTAATAAAAAACAATTTAGAATACCTAATAAAATGAGCATGGCAATTGGACTAATTTCTGGAATATTGGGTGGTGCTTATAACACGAATGGACCTCCAGCAATAATATTTGCTGTTAATAATTTCTCCGAAAAAGATTTTAAAGCAAATTTGCAAGGCATGTTATTTCCCGTAAATATTGCAATTATTTCGGGACATTTTTTATCAGGCTATTGGGTTTCAGAAACTTATACTTTATTTGTAGAGTCTTTAATACCAATTTCGTTAGGCTTAGTTATTGGGGTTTACATATCAAATAAAATAAATAAGGATATTTTCATCAAAGTAGTTTGGATAGCTTTAATGTTAATATCCTTAAATCTGATTATTCAAAATATATAATTTATTCAGCTGTTAGTTTTCTAGATCTCATGTCATTATCTAAGATGAATAAACCACCTGGAGAATCACCAGCTAATGCCAATCTATCCACTATTTCGTGAACGCTAGCTTCTTCTTCTACTTGCTCTTGAATAAACCATTGTAATAAACCATGTGTTGCATGATCAGCAATTTTGATAGCCATATCAGCAAGTTGATTTATTGATTCTGTTACCTTTTGTTCATGGGCAAGTGAATGTTTAAAACCATGAAGTGGACTTTCCCAACTT
>JAONBD010000104.1 GCA_028376765.1 Candidatus Kapaibacterium sp. | reverse complement strand
ATATACAGTGTTACCAGCTTTTTTCTTATTCAAAAATTTCCTTTTTCAGTTTCTTATAGACCTCTGTGTCCTCAGTTATAAGAGGAGCAATAGTATCTCTTAAAAAACTAAACACATTATTACCACATTGAGTTAGCAGGAGTTCTTTTTTTAGATTTACATAAATCTCTCCAGATGCAGATTTAATATCATCCTCAGGGTTTTGTCTTTTTTCAATACTGTTTTTTATTGCGTCAGCTTTTATTTTTAAACACGCTTCAATCTTCTCTTCCTGACTAACTGATAAACACAATTTAGAAATTATTTCATCATCCAATAAGTAATTTTCTATGTCTCGCTTTTGAAGGACTTTAATGTTGTCCGCTAATAAATCTGAAATTTCCGTTTCGCTTCGATCGTCTTTATCAATGATTTTAATGAATTCAATACCTTTATTCAGCAATTGTAAAGTTGATACAATGTCAATTCTTTCGGAAGTCACATCTTTTTCACTTCCAATTGAAATAAAATCAACTTCTGGTAAATATGGGTTAAAAATGTTCCTTAAACATTTAGCATCAAATTCAAGGTTTTTCCCATTTAAGTTGCGAGGTCTTCCTTCGCAAATAACAATTTGTTTTGGACTAATTAATTCTGATAAATCATCTAAAGCCATAGCCAAAGTCTGCTTCCACAAATCTCTAGAGACTTTTACAGGTGTTAGTATAATTTCCTCATCTGGATTTTTGTCATGAAAGTCAAGGAAAACAACTTTGTCAGGATTGTCTTTTTGCATTTGAACTGCTGTACGCATCATGCCTATTGAATGTGTCGATAGTACCAATTGAGAATTATCTGGAATTAAATCGTACAATTCTTTAAGAACTTTACCTTGTAATTTTGAGTGTAAATGTGTGTCAGGTTCATCAATGCAGTATATTGTATCATTGAACTCATTCCTTTTTGTAATTATATCAAGGATTAAATCAAAAGCTGATTTCTCACCTCCAGATAAATTTTTAAAATGAAAATTTTCAACCGTTCCTTTTTTAAAGTAAAAGGCTCCGTCTTTTAATGGATCTCCTGGACCTGTTAATATTAAATCTCCAAAAATTCTCTTCATAGATTCTCTAATCTCTCCTATTAGAGCTTCTCGTAATTCTTTGGCATTGTTAGCATCAAATTCCCCACTGTAAAGTTTTTCTACTGATTGAGAAACAATCCTTTGATAATTGTCTGAAACACTTGCATCGTTGTCAATTAAACGACTTATCCTTGTTGCATCTAGTGCGGAACCAACTTTTTGTAGTCCGCTAATTGTAAAGTCTGCTTCATTTCTATACGCAGACCTAAAATAAAAGGCTTTCTTATAGGCTTGAGTTTCCGATGGAGTTATGCCGTGAAAATTGACTTTTATATCCTTGTTCCATGTGTTGTTAAAGTTATTATTTTCCTTTCCAAGATAGCTTGCATCTGAATTGAAATTTGTACTGCCATATCTAGAACTCCATTGTTTTAGAGCTTCTAGCACTGAAGTTTTTCCTGAGCCATTTGAGCCAATTAGAATAATTAGTTTGGCAGATTCTGGTAACTCAGTAATTGTAGCATGAGTGAATCTCTTAAATTTAGTAAGCTCTATGGATTTTAGTTTCATGTTTTGTGTAATTGCTGGTAATGGTAAAAATAAACGCTATTGCTATTATCTACCATTATTTTCTTTTGCAACTTATCTAAAATGGTTCATAATGAAAAGTTTATTTATTTTTTAAACTAATTAATAGTAAAAATAATAATAGTAATTGTATTGCTATTGATATATTTTATAAACCATTTAGAAAATATGGGTAAACAGTTTTCTAGTATTTTGTTTTTGGTTGCATAGCTTTCGCCCAAAAAATAGCCAACGAATACTGCGGTAGAAACATTCTGTAAGACGAGCGTCATTCAGACTGGAGCGAAGCGGAAGGAAGAATCCAGTAAAAACCTGCCCATACTTGATTCTTCAGTCGGACTGTCGTCTTCCTTCTGAATGACGAGCCAGTTAAAAAAGCGAAGTGGTAACACTTTTAAAAGCGAAAAAGTGTTACCAAGTGTTACCAGATGTCACCAAAGGGAAGGAAATAGTAAATTCAAACAATTCAATTGAAATGGAATAACAATAAAAGCTAGTTGCTTTTTAGAGTGCTAATTACTAATTTGAAAAAAAAGGGTACTCAATTTTGAAAATCATTATTCTAACAATTATCATGGTTGCAAGTGTATTTGCTCAGATTAATCCAAAATTAGAAAAATTCGTATCAGAAAGAATCAGTGAGTTCGAGGCAATACCAAATGAAAGAAAGGTAATTCTTTCAGAGATTTCAACCTATATTAAGGGTGA
>JAONBD010000103.1 GCA_028376765.1 Candidatus Kapaibacterium sp. | reverse complement strand
CATTGGATGTTACTGTATTAACTGGATCCTACGACCTAAACCTAACTGGAGATTTAACTATTGGTGGCACATTGGATGGTGGAGCACTTAATGATGAAATAATAATTATTTTTCAAGGTTCATCAATTCTAACTGTTACTGGTACATTTACACCTTTTAGAATAGATGTTACCGTTGGAAATACTTTGACACTAGCTAGTTCAATTGCTTCAGGCAATGGACTTCCAGGCATAATCGATATAAATATTGATGGAACATTAGACTGTGGAACAAATACAGTTAATTTACCATTAGCTTTAGGTACATTTGATTTAGCAGCAGGAGCAACACTATCTACTGATGTAGCTACTGGAGTAGATGGAACTATTATAGGTTCTGGAACTGAAACTTATAATAATGCCACAAACTACATTTTTGAATCTAATGTAACAGATACTGGATTTGGAACGATAACAGATGTTCATGATATGGGATTTGATGGCTGCACAATTTCTACAACAACTGACCTAACCATAAGTGGTAGAATTTATGAAATAGCTAATGCTGATATAAACACAACGGGAGATACTTGGACTCTTACTGGAAATGAAACAGGTGATAATAACTTTAATGTGAATATATCAAATTTAGTTGTAAACGGCACTTATAACGGATTTGGAAGAGCTAGAATTAGAAATTCTCTTACTATTGGAGCAGCAGGTAATTTTACTGCTAATAATAGTTTAGAATTTATACTTGATGCGGGTGCTTCTATATCAAATTCAGGGAGTTTATCTGTTGGAACTATAAGACCTTTAGGTACACTTACTTCAAATGGTACTTTGAGCATTAATGGATTAACAGACATTGCTGCTACAGATTGGACACATAGTACTGGAACAGTTACTTGTAACAGTAATGATCAATTTAGTAATGGCGTTTATGATTTTGCCAATCTTACCCTCGTAGGGAATTGGCTTGCTTCTATTGATATTTCAGTCCAAGGAACACTAAATGTAACAGGGTCAATAGTAGCATCTGCTGGTACTGTATCTCTTACTGGTCCAGATAACATTTCTGGTGCAGGAACAATTACATTTAATAACCTTACAATCAATGGGAACTATATCCAAACAGCTTCTTTAGTTACTGTAAATGGAGATATAGACTTAGATGCAAATACCTATGATATTGGAACTAATTCGATAACCCTTAATGGTGATATAATTTCCGATAATACTAATGGTAATATAGATGCTACTGAACCTAATTCAACATTGACCTTAGGTGGTACTACTGCATTGAATATTGGTGCTTCCGAATTTAGTACCAGTACAGTTGGAAATTTGATATTAACTAAATCAAATGTAGTGACTATTAATGCAAACTTTGGAGTTGCCGGTAATTTGACAATGAATAACGCTTCACTTGATATAAATATGAATGGTTTCAATTTCTTATTATTTGGAGATTTTAATTTTACTGCTGGTGAAATTCTTAGTTCTGGACAATTTCAATATTATGGAACAGGTAATCTTACTATGCCAGATTGTTTTACAAATAGTACTGTAGAAGGTTTTGGTTGTTATAGAAATGGAACAATTACAATTCCTTATGACTTAACTGTATCATTATTTTTTGAAATCAATAACGCATCTGGCGTTGTTGATATGGAAGATAATTCATTAACCATAGGTAATAACATAGTATTTACAGCTGGAGAACTTGATCTTACTGATGATAACTCAACATTGGTATTAACTGGGACAGGTACTACTTTTGCCAATAGTGGATTTACTAATGGTGAAATTGGGAATCTTACAATTCAGAGAAATTCGATTACTACCTTAAACGCTGACCTAACAATTGATGGTTCACTAACATTAGATAATGCTGGTGCAGAATTAGACATAGATACCCATACCCTAACTGTGGGGGGGGGAATTACATATAATAGTGGATTCCTTGATGCTACGGATAATTCTTCTACATTGATTTTTACAGGTACTACAGCTGTAAACTTAGATGCAGCAGCTCTTGAAAATGATGAAGTAGGTAATTTAATTTTGAATTTGACAAATACAATATCATTAAATGACAATCTAACAGTTGATGGAGATTGCACTATCGGGAGTGGTTTTAATTCAAAGTTAGATATTAATGGAAATACCATGACCTTCAACGGTAATATGATTCGTCCATTTGGTGCTTTTGGATGGGTCGATGGTTTTTGTGCTGGATGCACTATAGTTATAGCAGGAACTGGAAATGTAACCATGGATGATTTCTTTTTTGCGTCACAGGTACAAGATTTTAGTGTGCAAAAAGATGGTATTTTTGAAATGACAGATAACATGTTGATTTAAAAAGTATTCGTTATGTTTTTATGAATAAGGTCGTTCTTTATGAGATGAGAAAAACTAGCGAAGAAGTAATAGGTAAAAAAATTATTGAAGTAGC
>JAONBD010000102.1 GCA_028376765.1 Candidatus Kapaibacterium sp. | reverse complement strand
GAGGGATTCGAACCCTCGGTACGGTTGCCCGTACACACGCTTTCCAGGCGTGCCAATTCAACCACTCTTGCACCTTTCCATTTGTAATTGGGTTGCAAAAATATAAAATAATTTCTATTTAATATTGTTTGTGTGTTTTTGCCCAGTAATTTTTTTTGCAACATATATAAAAAGTACATTCATTGGTTTGGCATTGAATTTGCATTTTACTTTCAAAATGAAAAAGACAACAATGAATAGAAGAAACTTTTTACTAGCCTCGGGCATGGGAGTAATATCTGCAAAATCTTTAACAAGCAACACTTTTAAAGACCAACAAGATGGACTCTTTTACAGTGGCGAATCAAATAAATCAAAATTAACAAAGATTTTCCCTAAGCCCTTAAGGGAAGGTTCTAAAATTGCAATTACAGCACCAGCTTCACCTATTAGTGAGTGGCAGGTGAGAGGTGCAGTAAGGACTTTTAAAAAACTTGGTTGCGAAACAGTAATCGGTGATACAATCAAAAACCCGAAAGGGGAATATCGGTATTTTTCTGAATCGGAAGATAAGCGAGCAAAAGAGCTTATGGATTTTGTTGAAGATCCAAGTATCGACTGTATCCTTTGTGGAAGAGGAGGATATGGAGTGATGAGGATACTTAATAAATTAGACTTTGAAAAGTTTAGAAAAAATCCCAAAATAATAATAGGTTTTTCTGATATAACAGCACTTCTAACTTCTGTTTACAATTTAGCAGGTCTTGTTACATATCATGGACCAGTTGCCTCTTCAACATTTAATAATTTTACTCTTGAGAATTTCAAAAAAGTATTATTTTTCAATCAGGATCAAAATTTTACTTTCGACTACCCACGAGCTGATATTATCCAATCTGGTGTAGCAACAGGTAATTTAACTGGTGGTAACTTGAAAATGATTGTTTCGACCCTTGGTACTCCTTACGAAACTGACACCGAGGATTCTATTTTGTTCCTAGAAGATGTTGATGAACACCCTTATAAAATTGATAGAATGCTTACTCAGCTTAAGCTAGCAGGGAAGTTAGATAGTGTAAAAGGATTTATTTTTGGGATCTTTAAAGGTTTGAATGTTAGAAAGCCATTTTACCCTAACAATTCCTTTACTTTAAGAGAGGTTATTGATCAAGTTATTGTCCCACTGGGAAAACCAGTTGTAATTGGAATGCCTATTGGACATATTAAAGAAAAATTTACAATGCCAATTGGTGTTAGAGCAAGATTAGATACAGAAACTAAATCGATTCAGTTTTTGGAATTGCCAGTATTAGCTTAGTTTAATTGTTTAATTGATGATTAAGCTTAGTAGCAAATTTACTTGCAATAGTTTGCTCTCTGTAAGTAAAAATGATTTTGTGTTTTTTGTATTTAAAATATGTGTTATATAAAATTGCAAAGGGAATAAATATTGGAAGCCATAATCCAGAGCTAATAAAAATATTTCCTGTAAAAGAGACAATAAAAAATAGATATGCTAAAGTTGTGATGCCAATTTTAAGCAACAATATTTCTGAATTATCAAGAAAATGTTTTTTAGAATTAACTTTGATTAAGTGAAGGTTTAAATATACTGTAGTAAATATTATTAAATAAAAGAAAATTGTCCCAAACAATCCAGTTTCTGCTATTATTTGTGGCAAGCCTGAATCTGGGAACATATAAAGGCTGTTATTGTAACCATAAAGACCTAGACCAACACCAAAAAAATGGTTATCAAGGAATATATCAAAACCCGAGAAAAGTGTAGATACTCTCAAGAAAAAAGACTCTCCACTGATACCAGATCCCTGTCCCTTGACTATAGCTTCTATTATTCCTAAAACCCTATCAGCGAATAGTTCAAATACTGATATACCAACAAAATCGGCTGTGAAAAAATCAGCAATTAGTAATAGAGCTGTTCCTACACCTATAACTTTGAAGAAGGTTATTCTAAACTTTCTAGAACCAAGAAAAAAAGTTGTAACAAAAAGGAAAGCCAACCCAACTAAAGCCGTGAGCGAAAAGGTAATGAAAAGAGTAAGCACCGAAAGGAGTACTAAAAAAACAATATATTTAAAGCTTTTTAGGAATTTAGAATTGGAATCAAGTTGTGGTAGTAGAAAGCTCAACATCATTAAATTAAAACTTGCTAATGCAGACGGCTCTGAAAAAATCGAAGTTCCTCTATAAAAGTTCTCATATTTAAGAGCGAATTGTTCGTAACCATCGGATTCTGTAACTCGTTCATGTAAGTTATTGCTATTTAATACTATCCATGAAAATGGTAGATCATATACCCTTGCAACCAGTTGGTAGAAAGCGAACAGATTTACAAAAATAGAAAGGAACAACAATATTTTTAATACTTTGAAAATATGTTTGTTTTCAATCACTCCTGTAAAGGCTGTTAGAGCAAATATCATTAGGTAAGCTAGGTGCAAGAAAGTTTTAAAAAATTGAAGTATTTGACCATCTGAGCCATCAAATAGTGGCTTTGCTAAGCTAAGAAAGGTAATG
>JAONBD010000101.1 GCA_028376765.1 Candidatus Kapaibacterium sp. | reverse complement strand
AATATTTCTAGTTCAAATTCAGCTTCTTATATTATCTATAAGTTTTTTGAAATATCTTCTACATAATTTTAGACCAAAATAATTACAAGCATCAACAATTAAAATTTGTGTGATTTTCTTGCTTAAACATGAAAATCAAAGTATGGATAGTATTATAAACATATTTCGTATTTTTGTACTTTAAAAAACTAAACTTGAAAAAAATCTATGGCTTTAAATTGTGGTATAGTTGGCTTGCCCAACGTAGGAAAATCGACTTTGTTCTCTGCTATAACTGCGGCTCCAGCTGAAGCAGCTAATTATCCATTCTGTACTATTGATCCAAATGTTGGGATTGTAGAAGTTCCAGATAAAAGGTTGGATCAGATAACAGAATACATAGTTCCACAGAAAATAATACCAACAGTTATCGAATTTGTTGATATCGCAGGTCTTGTAAAAGGTGCTTCGAAAGGCGAGGGGCTTGGGAACAAATTTCTTGCAAATATTAGAGAAGTTAATGCAATAGTTCATGTTGTAAGGTGCTTCGAGAATGATAATATTGTTCATGTTGAGGGTTCAATCGACCCACTTAGAGATATAGCAACTATTGAAATGGAACTTGCATTTGCAGATTTAGAGTCGGTACAAAAGCGAAGAGAAAAAAATATCAAAGCTACTAGATCAGCAGATAAAAAAGTAGCAGAAGAGGCAAAAATCTTAGAAGGTTTACTATCAAGACTAGAAAAACATCTTGATGAGGGAAAACCTGCAAGATCAATAGAAATGAGCGAGCCAGAAAAAGAAGCATCAAAAGGGATACAGTTAATTACTTCAAAAAAGGTTCTTTACTGTTGTAATGTTGATGAAGATTCTGCAGCTGATGGAAATAAATATGTTGATTTAGTGAGAAAACATGCAGCAGAAAATGATTCAGAAATGATTTTTATTTCTGCTCAGGTAGAGAGTGAAATATCTAGCTTAGAAACAAAAGAAGAAAGATCAGAATTTTTATCGGACTTAGGTTTGAAGGAATCTGGATTAGATAAATTAGTAAAAGCAGCATATAAGCTTTTAAATTTGAATACATATTTTACAGCTGGTGAAAAAGAAGTAAGAGCATGGACTTTCAAGAACGGTTTTACTGCCCCACAATGTGCTGGTGTTATTCACACTGATTTTGAAAGAGGTTTCATAAAAGCTGAAATATATCATTGCGAAGACTTATTTACCCATAAAAATGAAGCCGCAATTAAAGATGCTGGTAAAGTAAGAATGGAAGGCAAGGAATATATTATGAAAGATGGCGATGTATGTCACTTCCGATTTAATGTTTAGTAATTAAAATTAATATCCTAGTAATTATTCAAATATTAAATATAAAATAATTACTAGGATTTTGTGACTTAAACTGTTTGTGATAGATTTTCAAGTTGCTCTAGTGCTGGAAGATAATTTCCATCTATTTCCAAAGCAGACTCAAAGAGATCTTTTGCTTTTTCAATTTCTCCATTTGCCTTAAAACAAAGGCCTGCGCATACAGTTGCTTCAAGGTTAGCAGGGTTGTGAAGAAGTGCTGTTTCGAACAATTCTATTGCTGCTTCTGGGTCATCCATTTCTAAGATGTTTTTACCCATAAAAGTAATTAGTGAATCGAGTGTTAATCCCATTTTAGATTTCCACTTGTTTTCTACCCAATTTTCTACAACTGGGTTAATTGTTTCCAATGCTTTTTCTAATTTATTTGTTTCTGAATATATTTTTGATTCTAAATATTTAGAATCGATATTGTTCTTTTCAAATTTAAGGGATAAATCAATAAAAGCCATTGCTTTATCATATTCTTTGTTATCAAGTTCAATAAGTGCAAGCACATTTAAAGAGTATATTTTAATTTCATCATTAATATCAGATTGAGATATTTGTAAAAATAATTTTGATGATTCTGTAAAATACCCTTCATTGAATAATTCTTCAGCTTCGCCAAGTTCTATCCATTTATCTGTGTATTCTGGCAAATTCTTCAATGCTTTTGAAGACATTTTTGTTCCATAAATAGAATCCAATCTTGAAAATACTTTAAGAGTAGAATTTCTCCAAGTCCAGTATTTCCTTGCTCGGAATGAAGCAGTTAGACCCATTGAAAATAATTTAGACGGGTTAATATTAATTTCCTGAAGAACAAAACCAAGAACTTCTTGATTAGGATTTAGCCATCCAACTTCACCTACTGTTTCATGCTCTCCTAGGCTATTTCCAATTGCTTGGTAATCTGATGGCACTAACCAACCGCAAGATTCATCTACGAAATCATCTGTTGCCCCACCTTCTGTAACAATTACAGGCAAGCCACAAGCCATGGCTTCTAATGCAGGGAGGCAAAATCCTTCGCCACGATATGGGCTTACAAATACATCACAAGTTCTATATAGAGCAGCTAAATCTTCATCGGAAAGGTTTTCCGTTATATATTCTATATCGGGATAATTAATATTATTTTGATATTTATCAATATTTTCTGATATATTTCTTCCTTCATAAAAAGTATTGGAACCCATATCTTTAATTACTAAACATACATCATCTTCGGGCTTAAATACATTAAGATATACATTTAA
>JAONBD010000100.1 GCA_028376765.1 Candidatus Kapaibacterium sp. | reverse complement strand
CAAAAGTAAAAGTTGTTGATATTCCACTAGATTGATTGCTAGGATATATCATAGAAGATAATTTCATTTTTGTTCTAAAAGATCTAGATTCGCTCCAATCTCCTTCTGTGAATTCATTTTTAGCCTTAACTCTCCAATAATACATTTGGAAATTTTCAAGATTATTAATCGTAAAAGTGTTACTTATTACCTCTTCATTAATTGCTAGATTAGAAAAATCCGTTTCAGTGGATACTTCCAATATATATTTATTGGCATTGGGTACATCAGACCAAGTTAAATCTAAATTATTAATTTCTTGAGCTACCAGTCCATCTTCAATATTTACTAATGTTGGAGCAGATAGTGGTTGAACTAAGTCGTAATACCATACACCTCTTCCATAAGACCCAGCGTAAAGTCTATTATACTTGTAATTAATATCAAGATCCGCAACAATTACATTGGGAAGCCCTGAATTAAGTTCTTGCCAACCATTTGAATTATCATCTTGATAGTACACTCCTACATCGGTTCCTACATAGATTCGATTGTCTGAATCTTCTTGATGAATCAGGCAGTTTGCAGGTAAATTGGGTAATCCACTACTCAAATTTGCCCAAGTTGAACCGCCATCCGTTGATTTAAAAACTTTATTATTAGAATTCCAGTTACCATTTGTTGCATATACAATGTCTTCATCTGTTGGATGTGTTGAAATGGAAGTAATGGTCTGGTTCCCTGGCCTCGATTTTTTTGTCCAATCTAAACCACCATTTGTTGAATGCCAAAATTGGTTAGTTGTTGCAGCATATACAATTAATGGATTGGTAGGAGCATATTTTAAAAACCTTAATAATCCATTAGCATCTATTGTATAATGTTCAAAATCAATTCCGCCATTTGTTGAACGAAAAACAGAATCTGTTCCAATAAGTATCACATCAGTATCAGATGGATGAATATCAAATGGAGTGATCCAAGCACCTTTATCATCTTTGTCATCATAACTTAGAGCACTAAATTGTTCTCCGCCATTTGTTGATAATCGAATATTACCATATTGGCTAGATCCCATAATTATATCATCATCTGATGGATAAATCAAACATTCCATTCCATCGCCACCCAAAACATGATCCCATTCATCTTTACGTAATTTGGTTCCATTATCTTGAGCACCAGCAATTACCATATCTTTTGTTTGTTGTGAGCTTGATATTCTGTAGAACTGAGTAGTATTTTTCCCTGAACCAATCCAATCATAATTCGTTCCATCATCTGTTTTGTAAACTCCGCCATCATTACCAATGTACAATCTTGATCCATTCTCAGTAAACCATAAATCATGCTGATCCGCATGAACTACAGGGTAAGAGTAACCACCAACCCACATGGTAGATATTTCCCAATCTGTTCCGCCATTTGTAGAATGCCAAATATTTACACCTCCTACAAATATCTCATCTTTATCATTTGGATTAATTGCAATACACAGATCATACCACCCCTGACCATCATTATCAGATGAATTTGGATACCAGTTTAGCATATTTGGTGTTGAAGCTGCTATTTCTATCCAATTGTCTCCAGAATCATTGGATCTGTACACACCTCTTAACCCACTGCTGTTATTCGACATAATAGCAATTAGATATTCAGAATCATCTTCGGTAACAGCAATTGCAGTTCTTGAAACACCATTTGAAGGTAAATTATTGTGAGTAAGAACAACCCATGAGTCGCCTGCATCTGTGGTTCTCAAAATCTCATCAGAAAAACCAGTTGCATACATTACATCTGGGTTGCCGGGCTTCATCTCCATATCCAAAACATGAACATTTCTTATTTTTTCCCAGTTATCTCCAGCATCGGTTGACCTCCAAATTCCATTACTACCACCAACTATTAAATTGTCAGTATCGTTTGGGTTTATTAGGATTCTATTAATTCGATTTCTATTTGTTGTTACATTATAATTAAGGCCTGTTGCTTCCCAAGAAGAACCGCCATCTGTTGACTTCATAACACCATTGGAATAAGTGTCGGCTCCATCTCTATCACCCGAAGCAACATATATTATATTATTATTTGAAGGGTCAATTGCAATATCAGAAATTCCTAAAACTTCAAAAACAGATTCATCATCACTCTTGCATTCCCAATTATCTCCACCATCTGGACTATACCATAAGCCTCCACTTGCAGATCCAGCCCATATTTGATTGTCATTATTGGGATTTGATCTAACAACATTAATTCTTCCTAAGCCTTGATAACCACCTGGTGATGAATTTGGACCAAGTGATTTCCACTCAAATGCATTATTTAGTTTATTGTCAATTTTTTTATTCTTGTTTGTTAATAATTTGGCGAAATAGGAATTATCTGGAAAACTACCATCTTCCAAAACTCTTGATTCCCAAAACCATTCCCACCTTTTAAATTGCTTATGTCCAGTTCCCTTTTTAGATATATTTTTATTAGAAATATAAATATTATAAGAATTTTGAATTTCATAGAAATTCATTTTTTGATCTTCACTTAGATTTTCTAGCCAAGGTTGAGACAATCCTACTAAACTTGTGATGATGATTAATGCTAGTATTTTCATATTCTTAA
>JAONBD010000010.1 GCA_028376765.1 Candidatus Kapaibacterium sp. | reverse complement strand
TGTTAAATCCATTTTCACCAATTACATCAGTTGAAGATGATTGTCCCGAAAGGAAAATATTATCATCTTTAAGCTTTATTTCCCTAAATTGATCATTTCCTGTACCACCATAATATGTTCCCCAAATTCTGTTACCTTGAGAATCAAATTTAGCTATGAATGCATCATAGACTCCATTTAAACTATTTTGAAAACCATTTTCATAAATTTGATTACTACTACTTGTATAACCACATATATATAAATCATCATTTTCGTCAACGTCAACTCCAAAAGCCTGATCTTCTCCGTTCCCCCCATAATATGATGCCCAAAGTTGGTTGCCATTTTTATCATATTTGGCTATCATGCCATCCCTATTTCCACCATAAACATTTTGAAAACCATTATTTGAAATGCCAGTTGTTGATCCAAAAGTAGACCCTACTACTATTAGATTTTCTTCTGAATCAAGTGCTATATCTTTTATAACTTCAAGGTTATCTCCTCCCCAATATGTTGCCCAAAGAAGATTATAATTTGAATCCAATTTGGCTATGTATCCGTCGCTAGCTCCTGTTCCGTAGGTATTATCAAACGCATTCAATATTTCTGCATTGCCCCTTACTAACCCAGCTAAATAAATTGATTTATTTGAGCCAAATTCATGTATAAAATTTTCTTGCGAATTGGAGCCACTAAAGTATCTGCCAGATTCCCAACCATTATCATTAATATATATTCCAACATATCCTACCACACCACTATGTGCAGTAGAAAAATTATCAATTGCCGTTTGGTCTATAGGGCTGTTTGTATTGCCAGAAATATAAAGATTATCTTCAAAAAAAGTTAGCTCTGCTGTACCAGCACTTATATAAGTTCTATAACTAAAATTCACCCTTGTTTCTTGAGCATGAAGAAAATTGGGCAATAAAATACATAAGAATACAAATATTCTCAAATACTTATTGATTTGAATATTATTAGACATTTTTGACATTATATTTAGCAATATGATACTTTTACAAACCTTATGCCATTAGTAATTACACCTATATTTATAGCTGTATTTTTGAGAGTAGACTGAACATCCTACTTTAATGTTACACAATAATTTTTCTTTAAATACTTTAGATTATTTGAGCAAATTGTATTATTTTGAGAATACAAAATCTAAAACAAAGGAAATGAAAATGGAAGACATAAAAAATTTAGAACACTTTCAAGCAAAAATTGATAGGGGAGATAAAATCGAACCGAATGATTGGATGCCAGATGCCTATAGAAAAAGTCTAGTTAGAATGATGAGCCAACACGCTCACTCAGAAATTGTTGGTATGCTCCCAGAAGGAAACTGGCTAACAAGAGCTCCTTCCCTAAGACGAAAAATGATAGCGATGGCAAAAATCCAAGATGAAGCAGGACATGGACTATATTTGTACAGTGCCGCAGAAACTCTAGGAACTCCTAGAGAAGAGCTGCTTCACGCTTTACATACTGGTAAAGCAAAATATTCTTCCATTTTTAATTACCCAACACTAACATGGGCAGATATGGGAATGGTTGGCTGGCTTGTTGATGGCGCTGCAATGGTAAATCAAGTATCGCTTATTGGAACATCTTATGGGCCATATTCGAGAGCAATGGTTAGAATTTGCAAGGAAGAGGCATTCCATAACAGGCAAGGTTATGAAATAGTAGCGACCCTTTGTGATGGCACTCCAGAGCAAAAAGAAATGGCTCAGGAAGCTCTCAACAGATGGTGGTGGCCATCTCTAATGATGTTCGGGCCAAAAGGCGAAGCCTCTGTTCATTCCGAGCAATCTTTAAAATGGAAAATTAAAACTGAAGATAATGAATCGCTAAGACAAAGCTTTATTGATATGACCGTACCGCAAGCGGAAGCAAGAGGCCTGAAAATTCCAGATGATAATCTGAAATGGAACGAAGAAGAAAACAGATATGAATATAGCGAAATTCAGTGGGACGAGTTCTTTAATGTAATTAAAGGCAATGGAGTAATGAATTCTAAAAGAGTAGCTGCGAGAAAAGATGCCCATGATAATGGAGCATGGGTAAGAGATGCAGCCGAAGCTTATGCGAAAAAACAAGCTCAGAAAGTAGCCTAATTAATTCCTAATAGTTAACAACAAAAAAGACCGATTAATTCGGTCTTTTTTTATTTATTCAATAATTAATTATTATTTTTTATTTATTTATTAATCAAGAATCTAATAGTTTTACTTCTACCTTTATTTCTTAAATTTAAAAAATATGCCCCGCTAGAAATCTCATCGATATTATAACTTTTCTGATACAATCCAGGTTTTAAATAGATATTATCCAGTACTTTAATTGAATTGCCATTTATATCAATTATAGATAATTCGATATTGCTCTCATCAATCAAACTTAAAGTAATTACCAAATTTTTATTTACAGGGTTTGGAGATATTTCAACATTAAAAGGCAGTTCTGTATCATCAAAAAGCCTTAGCCCATCTTCCTCACAAATTCCACTTATTATTAATGTACCTGGGATTACTTCATAGGAATAAGAAGAACTAAAGCCACTAACATTTATTGCATCTAATGGTGTTTCAACATCAGTACTTAGCATTGCCGTAAGAATATAATTACCCCAAGTTATTTCATTTTGATCGGTTAAATCAAATTCAGCAAGGCTTGTAATGTCATCAGATATTACGCCAAAACTATTGTATGCAACTCTGCCATTGTAAGTTAAATCAACAATTATATTATCCACTTTTTCTCTAATTAATGGGTTTCTTATCGAAACTTCAATTGGTACATTAACAATATCACCAGGAGCAGCTTCGATTACTGGCAGTTTAATTACAATATCCGCTCTATCTGGATCATCATAAAAATAAGAATCCGAAGGGCTTGATATACAACCATTGAGCTCTACTCTTACAGAATAACTTCCCTCTTCTGTTGGTGCGATTTTATCACCAGTTTCACCAACTAATTCTTCTCCTTCTAAAAACCACTGATTACCAGTCTTCACATTTGATATAAGATAAGTGCCATCAAAACTAATATCAGGAACAATCTCATCTACAATTAAATAACTAACGGTGTTGCTAGTAGTACAGAATCCATTTTCTATTGTAATTACATAATCTTGTGCGGCATCATTTACAATAGTAACGTTTTTAGAATTGGGGTCACTAATCCCTTCTGTTGGGCTCCAAGAAACAGTTAGGTTTCCTGCATCATTATCAGGGTCAATATTTACATCAACTGCCTCTCCAGGTGAGCAAACAATTCCATCATCGGTATAAAACTCGACATCTTCAAGTAACCTAACATACATTGTATCATAGAAAATGCAATCACGACCATAGATAGCCTCAATAGTGACTTCTTCATCTCTTGTAATCTCGTATCTATCCCCAGTTACACCGTTGCTCCAAATGTATTCTTTAGCACCATTAAAATTAACTGGGATTAGGAGCTCGCCGGGACACATAATTGAATCTTTTCCAAGCCCATAAATATATCCAGGGGAATTTTCAAATTCCCAATTTGTATTGGAATTTTCAAAGTCATCACTAGATCTACCAGCATAAAATACTGCATTTCCACCTGCTTTAATATTTTTTAATTGAAGGAAATCACCTGAGACAATCCCTTCTTCTTGATAGTAAGATATGTGGTCAGGGTCATTTGATTCTAGTACAACTGGGAAACATTGATTTCCCCTAAGAAACCAATAGTCATTAATAGTTTGAGAATTTCCAGAATTAGTTATATAAGTAGTCCCTGCATTAAAGAACAAAGAATCGTAGCTATTACTTCCGTTAAAATTCAAATTCCCATTAGCTACAAGTTTTTTGAAAGTAGAAGAACTCCCATTTATATTAGAATAATTTTCAGTATCCAAATTAAATATGACATCATTTAGTAATGTCGGGGTTCTTAATTCAACCCGAGCTGTAGATTCAAAAAGAACTAAAGAATTGTCGCTATTAATAACAGCATTATCTACATAAAACATTCCTCTTGTATTAAAGGTTGAACTACCCATATTTACTTCAACATCACCACCCGAGCGTAGAAAAATATTTTCGTTAAATGTAAAGGAGTTTGAGTTTGAGTTGACGATCCCAGAATACACATAATAGTTTTTACTGCCCCAAATATTGGTATTTATTTGGTACCGATTTTCCGAACCAAAAAGTTGGAAATGATTATTGAAATTAAGCTCATTCTCAAATGTGTAATCTTGTGATGTCCCATAAACTTGAGTAAGTGGCATCATTGACTTCATACCAGAAATAGTAGCAACATCATTATTGCCATAGAATTGCAAAGGTGAGTTATAATCTAGAAAGCTAACAGATTCTTGTAAATATAATGATCCAAACAGCCTAAGTGGTTGGCTGTTATTAATAATAATTTCATCTGCTACAGGCTTTATAATCAAGTCTTTACAAAAAGCAACTGGGGTCTCTATTGATAGATTTAGCACACCACTACTTGAAAGCTCGTCAAAAATAGCGATATCGAATGCAGAAGGAGGACATTCCCCAATTGTTCCGCCACTAGTTATTGACCAATGATTTTCATCACTCCATTCGCCATCTCCACCTACCCAATATAGCTCTCTTCCATTAGCGTTGATAAAATTCCACCCTTCATTATTCCCTAAATCAACTGCATTATTAATAAGATAGGGCGGGTCTCCTTCTGCTGTAATATTTTGAAGAACCAAATAATTTGCATTTACTTCAGCACCATCCATTAGAAAATATGAATCAGCAGTTCCAGTATTCTGAAGAAAAACATATTCATTACAATTACCATCAACTTCCACCATTTCATTAAATGTTGCTCTTCTTCCTTCATCAATTCTAGTTGTGAATCCAGCCGAAAATAATACAGAATCGGCAGTTATATTATCTTTAATGAATAAGTTTTTAGAAACAGTAAGTTTATTGAATATTCCATCACTAAAAATATTGCTGATGAATCTTGTATCATTTTGAAAGGTCACATTGTAAAACTGATAACTATTTGTTTCAAGATTTGAAATATCGCCAGTTAAAAATATTTCAGAAGTACCTTCATTAAAAACAAATTGATTATTCTGAAAACGGAAATCCTTTTCAATAAATACATACGAATCAAAAAAATTAATTTCTTCTGTGCCTAATTGCACCTTAAACTCAATCAGATTTAGTAGGTAGCCATTAGTGTTAAGAGTTCCATTGGTGAATGTCATTATAGGGGCAGTCATATTGCCCAAAAGATCATAAACACTATTTCCCCCTCTAAATAAAATCTCTCCTGAACCTGTGTACTCATCTAAGAAACTCCAATTTGTACGTTGATCTTTCATTTCAACTGGAGGAATTATAGTACCACCTGTGAGAATTTCAGCATCCGAAAACCTTTCTGAAAATATTAGCTTATGATTATTTCTTGAAAATGAATTATTTTGACCAAGCCACAAAGAACCATAAATTCTAAAATACTTCTCATTATTAAATACTACACTTCCAGAAAAATCTCTTGTATCAAAATTTTTTGCAAAAATCAGAGAAGTAGAAAATCTAATTATTCCATTATCTAGGCTTGAATTATCATCAATAACTACATCGTCTAATGCACTCGGGATACACTCCCCACCATTGCCCCCAGAACTAGCAGACCAATGTGTCTTATCGTTCCAATCGCCACTACCATTTACCCAGTAAAGTGTTCTAGGAGTATAATTATCAAAGTTCCACCCGCTATTATCATCAATATCGTAAGAATTATTAGCATTAAAATCTGCCCCACCCTTGGCAACAATTGATTCTATATGGAGGTAATCAGTTTCAAATACTGCACTTTCACTTGTAAATGTAGCCGTTTTAAATTCTCGAGTTGTAAGATAGATTCCTGCATCACAATCCCCAATTGCTGTAAATTTATCATTTATTGTTTGGTTTGTATTTGGTAAAATGTAAACAGAATGTCCTTTAGTAATTTCAATTTCATCAAATGAATTATTTTGAAGTATCTCGAGATTAGTATTTATAGATAATTTCCTGTATTCACCATTGCCATAAAGTTTTGCAAAATTTGGGCTATCGGAGTTATTAAAATTATCAAATTCGACATTGTTAAAGGTATGATCTTTACATATTAAAATACTAGCTATTCCCAAAAGAGTAATTGTAGAGTTGTCTGCATCAAATAAATCTGAGTTATTTAATATTTCGAACAACCTACTTCTAACTATAATTTCTGTCTCGTTCAGTTGAATTTGTTTAGTGTTTTCCCTAAAAGTAATATCATTACATGTTAAATAAATGTCATTAAAGTCATGGTTGCCATTATTAGATATAAAAGCTGTTCCTATAAACAATGAATCGTTATAATTATAACTAGAGTTCCCACTAAAAGCTGCTGTTGTTTTAGTTTTAAATCCATCAATAATATTCCAATTTGCATTTTCACTTTTAAACTCTAATGAATGATATGTGTTGCCAGCCGTTTGAAAAATAAAATCATCATCGGAGCTAAACATAATTATAATGCTATTACTATTAATTTCAACTTGACTTGTTAGAAGTACGGAACCATATATGCTAAAAGGAGTACCATTAAAATGATTGATTATTACTCTTTTGTTTGGATCAGTAATCCTTGTAAAATCAAAATTTCTAGTTACTGCATCTGCTTCAATTTCTACTATTAATTCGTCACTTTCTCTAAAAGAATTATCATCGAAGTAAACATTATCTTCTGTTCCAGGAACTTGCCCATGCTCTTGCGAATTTCCACCAGAATCGAAAGCCCAATGTTCAAAAAAGGCATGCCACTTACCGCTACCATTTACCCAATAAAAATCTCTTGCTTTTGCAGTGATTGATAATGATAGCAAAATCAAAATAATAATATTTTTATTCATTTTTTACCTTGTAATTTCAGTTGTAACTATTATCTCAGTAGTTCGGCAATAGAACCTACCTTCAGGGAAATAATTATCGTATAAAAGAAAGGACTCACCCTTGCCTTCGGTGTCAATATCTTTAATTTTAATAAAGTTAATAATGCTTTTTGCCCTGCGATCCGATAGCTCAAGATTATGTTCTTCTGTACCTGTTCTATCTGTATAAGCGTAAGCCACTCCAGTAGAATTTGGATGAATTCTACTATTTATTATATCTACAATTTTTTGGTTAGCGTCAGTTAAACGGCTTTTATCAAATTCAAATAAAATCAAGTTGTATTTCGCTACTTCTATGTAAGTAAATTCATCTTCCTTATCATCAACAATTGTAAAGGGCAAGCTTCCACTTCTAGAAAATTTATTCCCCTTTGAATCCTCAAAATCAATTTGAAATTCTAATTCTTCATATCCAATAATAAAATAGTCAAATTTGTCCAGCTTAATTTCGAACTCTGTCCCAATAAAATCCTGACCGCTCCCATTATACAGAATGTTTCCCTCAAATTTAGCTTTAAGATTCCATTTTAAATTTTTAGTATTATTTAAATCATTAATTGAAATCTTAAGAGTAGGGAACTCAAATTCTTGAAAAAATTCTTGATCTATTATTGGCTTTACTATTTCCCAATCTGAGGAATGTATTTCCACCCTTCTATTTTCTACAATTCCATCGTTATGATTTACATTAGATGGTAGTCTCGGTAAGTTTCTTGTTTCTATAGTGATTCTAGCTGAATCAATTTTCCAAGTATTTATAAAATAATCTCTAACAGCAATTGCTCTGTTCATAGATAATTTTTTGTCATTAAGCTCCAAATTTTCATCAGAATTACAACCGATAAGTGTAATTGTAGCTTGTGGTCTTTGCGTTAGCCTTTTTGCAACTACATTCATCATATTGTAATAAATATCCATTGTTGGAAGGTGCTTAACAGAATCTATATCGAATGTGCTAACTTCCTTTGGAGTTAGATCTCTATATTCCTTTCTTATTTTATAGCTATCCTCTAAAAAGAACACATAAGTTAACATAGGTTTAAGTGTGAAGTTATTTCGTTCATTAAACTTGATTTCAAGTAGCTCTTCTTCATCGCCGTTATCATCAATACTAGTGAAGTTAAATTCTAAGTTAGGCTCTTTAACTTCTAAAGGTTTTACCACTTTTTTGAAAACTGGAATTGGAAGATTCATCATTGGAGGAATTGGTGGAACAATTGGTTCTCTTATAAAGTTAAAAAGAACTTCTACCCCAATCTTAATTCTATTTTCATAAAAAGTAATTCCATCAACATTAGAGTTCAAAGCATAATCAAAACCAATTTCTGGCTTTGCGATTAATGATCTTTTATTATTTAGTGGCAACTCATAATTTACACCAATCGAAATGAAACTTGCCAAAGGGTTCAAATTTGGAATTTCTCCATCTTTTTCATTCCTAATATTAGTTCTAGTATCCGGAAAAACTCCTCTATCAATGGGGTCACTAATTATTTCAGATTGATTATAATTTGAATTTATAGGAATCCTGAAATCTAATCCTAAATTCAAATTCAACTTATCGTAAATATTATATTCTAGGACTGGGTATATGTTTAGATACTGAATTTTGGTAGTGAGTAAATGTTCAAACTCGCCTTCATAAGGTTGATTATCTACAGAAAAAGTCTCGCCTTCCTTAATTGAAAAATCATTTGATGATTGATAATAAGTTAAACGTAAGCCACCTTTTAATTTTGGAACGTAATTCTTAAAATTATAGTAGCCAACACCACCCAAGCTGAAAGCATAGCCATTCCCTTTATCGAAATTATTACAACAGTTTGGGATTCCTGGTAATGAGCCAAAGTCAACATTTAGTATGTTTATACCGTAATCTGCATATATACCATAACTTATTTTCTCTCTTTCCAAAGCATGGATATTAATACAAAATATCACTAATATTAATGTAAATAAAATTTTCATTTATAAATATAAAAAAAAAAGACCGATAAATCGGTCTTTACTTAATAAATAATGCTATAAATTAATTTATTTTGTCTTTGGCATTGGATTAGCAAATTTACTATCACTAACTTCTGTGTTTATTTTTACTGATTGATACATTAGCTCTGCCTTCTGACCACCTTGATCTATTACAACATTGTGAGGGATCATTACACCCGAAATTTCTTTGTAATCTCCACAATCAATTGTTACAACTTGATTTGGTTGCCCGTATGCCGATAGATCATAAGTTAAAATATACTGATGGATTAAATTGTCTTTTATACCAACTTTAACTAGCATCTCGGTAGAAGGAGTTTGAGGCTTTACTGCACCTTTAATTTTTACAGTTTTCATTTTGACACCATTCATTTCCTCCATTCCCGCAAAGCTTAAAGTATCAGTTTCATCAACACCTCGAACTAAGCAATAGAGTATTTCTTTTTGGAAAATAAACTGCGACATTTGTTGCATCATCATTTGTGATAGTGGTGCCCAATTTGGTGCTTGAAGAATTTCTCCTTTCATCCACCCTTCTTTACCATTCCAAATTAACCCTAATTCTTTACCCATAAGTGTTCCATCTAAAGCAAAAGAATTATCTTTATACCAAACAGATGATTCTGAAGTATCTGGAGACATAGTACTAACACTTTTAAATGTAACTACCGACGAGGTAATCCCAGCTAGTTTTTCTTTGCCGCCCATTTGGGTTAATGCTTTATCTAATATTTTATCAGCCATTCCTGCAAAAGTAATTTGCGATGCTAATACTACAATTGCTATTAAGCTAAGTATTTTTTTCATTTTAATCCTTATTATGATGTTATAGTTTTGTATTTCTCTTTAAATTCTCGTTCCTCTCTAGCTTTTAAACCATGAGATTCAAAATTAATTTCTTCAATATTTTTACCTGATAATAGCTCTTTCAATACTTTAGATTCTGGTCCAGAAAAGGCCATAGAATTAAGTTGGTAATCTTCAAAAGCTTCCCATGCAACTGGCACTATTTGTTTTACTATGTCTGCCATTGCTTGCCCAAACATTCTAATTTCATACTGAGCGTGAGAATCTAACCTCAATTTTAAAAAGTGCATCAAATTATGCAAGTCAATTTTCCAATACCATTCTGTGTAATTAGACAAAGGCAAGTTAATACGAGCAAGCTCTCTTGCTAAATCTTTATTTAAAAGATCTTTATATTCATCATATAACTTTATCTGGGTATTTAGCAGCTTTGTTCTAATTTCCATGGCAGTTTGGTCTGGTAATTCTTCTTCTGACCTACCTTGCCTGTTCATCGTTGATTGAGGTCTAATTTGTTCAGGATCTGGTAAATAGAAGTCATCTGTCATTTCTGAATATCGTCCTGAATATTCATTTACGTTAGCTGTTCTATGCCTAATCCATTGCCTTGCTATAAAAATAGGCAACTTAATATGAAACTTAAATTCGACCATTTCAAGAGGGGTTGTGTGCTTATGTCTTAGCAAGTACCTTATTAATCCTCTATCTTCATGAACAGTTTTAGTACCCTGCCCATAAGAAACCCTTGCAGCTTGAACAATAGAGTCATCATCACCCATTACGTCCACTAATCTTACAAAGCCTTTATCTAATACTTTAAATTCTTTGCCTAAAAGCTCTTCTTTTTTCATTTTTTAAAAACCTATTAGAGTTTATTGCGTAAATACAAATATATGAAATTAATTACGGGTAACTAAACAATGAAGTTACTAAAAAAGGAAAAAATATGAAGCAGATAATTGGAGTATTATTCATCCTATTAGGTAGCCTAACAGCTCTAGGATATGCAGAAATAATAGAGTTTGAAATTTGGGATACTGTTTGGGATTGGTGGCCAATTATATTTTTAATTGCTGGAGTCAGACAATTAGTCACAAAAGGCAGTTCAATATTGGGTGGAGTTTTGTTATCAATAATTGGAATTGCCTGGATTGGATCTAATTTAGATTTAATATCATTAAGTGCTTGGGATATAATTATTCCGAGTTGCCTTATCATTTTAGGTATTTTTATGTTGACAAATAAAAATAACAGCTCCAAGTCCAGTGCTTTAGGAGAAGATGGTTTTATAGTAGTCAATTCTTTGTTTTCTGGAGTAAAAGAAAGGTTAACTATTAATAACCTTACAGGTGGCAAGATAGAATCAGTATTTGGAGGTGTAGAACTCGATATGCGAAATGTAGAGTTTGATGAAAATTTTGATTCTCTCCAAATTGATTCAATTTTTAGTGGGGTGAAAATTTGGTTTCCAGAAAATGTAGAAGTTATCACAAAAGGTAATCCTATTCTTGGTGGTCTTAAAAACTCTATTATACCCAGAGGAGATGCTGCTGAAAGAAAGCAAATCAAAATAAACTTCAATGCAATCTTTGGTGGAATAGAACTATTGAACTAAATTTGGAATATTCTCAACAAAATTTTTACGTCCCTAATATAAATGAAAACGAACTTAAATCAAATTGATAGCTATTTTAGATATGGATTAACCGCCCTAGCATTTATTTTATATATTACCGATATTGTCCCATCTACAGATGGAATTATCTTAATCGGTATTGGCTTAGTTTTTTTAATAACAGGCTTATTTAAGTTTTGTCCAGTATATTTTATTTTTGGTTTAAATACTAGAAATGAAGAAATAAATCCCAATAATTAAAAATGTCAACAGTACTTCAAGTAGATTCTCTCAGCAAATATTATGGAGCTCTAAAAGCTGTAGATAATATTAGTTTTTCGATTCAAAAAGGGCAAGTATATGGAATACTTGGCCCAAATGGGTCAGGTAAGACTAGCACTCTTGGTGTCCTTTTAGGAGTATTAAAAAAAGCTTCTGGAGACTTTAATTGGTTTGGTAATCAATTAGATACACCCACAAAAAGAAGAATAGGATCAATGTTGGAAACTCCAAATTTCTACCCCTATTTATCTGCAAAAAAAAATCTTTTAATAAGTAGCTACATCAAAAATTCCTCAAAATCAAAAATAGATGAAGTGCTAGATTTTGTAGGACTAACTAATTATAAATCATTAAACTTTAAACAATTTTCTCTTGGAATGAAACAAAGGCTAGCTATTGCAAACGCTTTGCTAAATGATCCTGAGGTTCTTATCCTAGATGAACCAACTAATGGACTCGACCCAAGCGGAATTATTGAGATTAGAGAATTAATTAATAGATTATCAGAAGATGGAAAAACAATTTTACTTGCTAGCCATTTATTAGATGAGGTTCAGAAAGTATGCACCCATACCTTAATAATGAAGAAAGGAAAGATAATTTACGATGGGCCAATTGAAACTAATTCAAATGAAATTGAAGTTTCTTCAAATAATATAGATTTATTAGAAAATACTTTAAAAGATATTCCTCACATTAAAATTCTTGAACAAAAAGATACCAATTTAATTATTGAATCCAGCAATTTAAAAACTGATGAAATAAATAAATTACTTCATGAAAAAGGCATATCATTAAACAGACTTATCAAAAGAAAAGTCGGGCTGGAAAAGATTTTCCTAGAAATTACGGGGCTAAAAAAATGATGAATTTATTAAAAGCCGAAATAATTAAAATCATAACAAATAAAATCTTTTGGATAATAATAGCTGTTTATTTAGTAAGTTTTTGGACTACGATTGGGTTTATAGAGTTTACAATAAGCGATTTAGAAAAAGGATTGCCTTTTGAACTAGCTAATTTTGAATTCCCAAAAATCTGGGGTTACTTTACTTTTGTGTCCAAATACCTAAATATAATACCAATTCTTGCTATATTCTTTTTTATAACAAACGACTATTCATATAAGACAATGCGTCAAAAAGTTATGGATGGCTCCTCTAAAAGAGATATTATAATTTCTAACCAAATACTGATTATTATATATGGACTTTTTACAACAGCAGTAACAGCAAGTTTTATTATTTATACTGGAAGCAAGAACCCCACCAGTATTTCTATGTTTGATAATATTTCATATTTGGGTAGATATTTTATCCTAACCATAGGTATGTTCAATATGGCAATGCTTTTTTCACATATTTTTAGGGGTTTATTAGTCTCAATAATAGTATTTTTAGGCTACTTTCTTTTAGTTGAAACACTATTTGGACAATTTCTCTTGTATAATGGTTTTTCTTATAGTATATTTGGAGTGGAATTATTATCACTTTTCCCAAGAAATTCTATTTTCAACTTAGTTGAATTTTCGAATATTGCTGGTCAGTCGGTGGAAACTAGTATTATAGCCCCTGCACTGATTTGGTGTATAATATTTCCAATAATTTCTTACTTAACAATAAAGCATAAAGATATTTAACTTATGAGCGAATACGTTACATACGACAATACCGCAGAGCTATTTATTTGCTCCTTAATAGCTTCTATGTACCACATGGCGTTAGTAGATGGTAAGTATGACCCCGAAGAACGGAAATACATAAGCAAGACCATCCAAAAGTATCCTGAGTATTTCGATTCTATAAGGAAGGTAACTAACCAATTTGAAAAAGCTAATCTAAAAGAAGAGTTTATCGTAAATTTACTTGGTCAATGTAAACAACAGTTTAACGAAGATCAGAGAATGGCGTTAGTGGAACATTCGATAGAAGTTTTAAAGGCAGATGGTGAAATACATGATAAAGAAAAAATGCTTGTTAAAACCTATTTATACTCTCTAGGTCTTAATCCTAGAATAGCTGAAAAAATGATTGCAATGTAATAGTTTTAATCAACTTGGCTTTATATTCCTTTCTTTACGATACTCATAATCTTTCATCTCAACTATGCTTTTGACCATCGTTTGCGAATGAAGATATTGGCTATATTCCAATCTATTATCTAAATTGCCCAAAACATCATAAGCTTCTTTAATTTCTTGAAACTTGCGAACAATACTTGGGTGTCCATTGTGTTTATCTGGATGGAATATTTTTACTAGCTCCTTATAGCGTGATTTTATATCCGCTGTGGAGGCAGTTCTTTTTACACCTAATATTTTATAATAGTTCTTAAATTTCATAGCTGATTTTTCTTGTAATCAAATATACGGATTAATTAAATTAAGATTATAAGTGTATTTACTCATTTGTTTAAAACCCTTCGAACTGGCTTTGTGGTTCAGGTTCAGCGATAGAAAGTTTCACCTGTGAATGGATTTCAACTTCAGTATCTGGTGGTAATTCTGTATAGCTAATAACGCTTACCATCGGGTAGTTAGTATGTATCATCTTTTGAAAGTATGGTCTGATTTGGGCAGAACAAATAACAGTTGGTAAATGACCAGCCATTGTGATTTCATCAATTGATTTAGAAATTGATTTCATTATAGTTTGTATTGTATTCGGGTGAAGCCCCATACTTGGGCTTATTGAATTATTATTAGATTGCTCTGCTAAAGAGCGGCTCATATCATTTTCTAATCTTGGATCTATACCAATACCATGAATAACACCGTTCTGATCTTCAAATAATTTTTTAATTGTATCAGACATATTATGCCTTACATACTCGGTTAAAACATCAGTATTTTGAGTTACTTTGTAATATTCTAATAATGATTCAATTATGATAGGTAAATCTCTAATTGGAATCCCTTCCTTAAGTAAGTTTTGCAATGTTTTTTGCAATGCTGATAAAGGTAGATTTTCAGGCTTAACCTCTTCAATTAATGCAGGATAATCTTCTTTTAGATTATCTACAAGTTGCTTAGTATCTTGCCTAGTAAGTAGTTTATCGCTATTTCTTCGTAATAGTTCAGTTAAATGCGTAGTTAGTACAGTAGGTGGTTCAACAACTGTATAGCCTTGAATTTCTGCATTTTCTCGCTGATTAAGCGGTATCCAGGTTGCTGGCAAACCAAAAACTGGTTCTGTTACATTTATTCCTTGTAACTTCCCTTCTGCTGTACCAGGGTTCATAGCTAGCAGCATATTAGGGTAAAGCACATTTTCGGCAATTTCATTACCTCTAATTTTAACTACATATTTTTCTGCTTCTAGCTGAAGATTGTCTCTAACCCGCACAGGAGGTATAATAACACCTAATTCGGTGGCTAATTGCCTACGTACATTTGTTATCCGTTTGAAAACATCACCGCCTTGAGTTTCGTCTACCATCGCAATTAAGCTATAGCCAAGCTCTATTTCAATTGGATCTATTTTCAATAATTCTTCTACAGGTTTTTCTGTATCACCTTTTTCATCTTTTTCAGCTTCTTGCAGTTCTTCTTTTAGCTTCTGTTCTGCACCTTTTTTGATACCAGTATATCTAAAATATGCACCAGCTCCTGTTGCAATCGAAAATAATAAAAAGGGAATTGTTGGAAATCCGGGTAAAAAAGCCATAGCAAATAATACTGCTGATGACATAATTAGTGGTTTGGGGTTTCCAGTGAACTGTTCGCCTAATTCAACATCTAACTTCTGTGTTGAACCATTTCTAGTTACAACTAAACCACCACCTACTGAAATTAATAATGAAGGTATTTGTGAAACTAATCCATCACCAATAGTAAGAATCGAATAAGTAGTAAGAGCTGTATTAAAATCCATATCAAGTTGGAGCATTCCTATAAGGAAACCACCAAGTAAGTTAATTACCGTAATGATAATCCCAGCTATTGCATCCCCTTTGATAAACTTAGATGCACCATCCATAGAACCATAAAAATCTGATTCGCTAGTCAGCTCTTGTCTTCGTTTTTTTGCTGTTTGTTCGTCAATGTAACCAGCGTTAAGATCGGCATCAATACTCATCTGCTTACCTGGCAATGCATCTAAAGTGAATCTTGCGGCTACTTCTGCAATTCTACCAGAACCTTTTATGATTACAATAAAGTTGATTATCAGTAATATTAGGAATATAATAATCCCAACAATATAATTACCACCAATCACAAAATCCCCAAAAGCATGGATAATATCTCCTGCTTCTGCAGATCCTAGTATAAGCCGGGTGGAGGCTACATTCAACCCCAGCCGAAACAGAGTAGTTATTAATAATACCGATGGGAAAGCTGAAAAGTCTAATGGTTTTTCAAGATAAACTGCTATTAATACTATCATAACGGAAATTGTTATGTTAATAGCTAAGAAAAAATCCAAGAGCATAGGTGGTAACGGAATAATCAGCAAGGCCAATATCAATACAATCCCCCCAGCTAATGCCATATCTGGGTTGCCTGCAATAGCTGGTATCACTTTTTTCTGAAGTGTCTTCACAAAATCTGAATTTGCAAAGCTACCAGTATTAACCGATTGTTTATTATCCGCCATATCCTTTGTTGAAATAAAACCAGAATCAACTGATTTATGCTAAAATTTTCCTATACTTAGACTACTCTACAAAGTATGTGCCACATTAGTAAAAAGTTAGAAAATAAATATGAATTTGATAATACTGTTCAGGTATGTTAAAAAATATTTTGCCATATAAAAAAATAGCTTTAAATTTGCAGTTCACTTAAAATCAAAAACTAGAAATTAAGGTTTATTAAGAAATGAAAAGAACTTACCAACCTAGCCGTAGAAAAAGAGCTAACAAGCACGGCTTCAGAGCCAGAATGGCTACCAAAAATGGAAGAAAAGTACTAGCTGCAAGAAGAAGAAAAGGAAGAAAAGTACTTAGCATTAGCGATAAAGCAAATTAATTTGTTGAATTGTTAGCTGTGGAAACTGTCTATACTATTAAACCTCTTAAAGGTTATAATGCTTTTCAAGATGCATTTAATTTAGGCAAAACAAAAAATTCAGCTAAAGCTACTATAACATTAGTTTTTGGAGATTCTGATTCAATTAGTCTTGGGGTAGGAATCTCTAAAAAAAGAGCAAAAAAAGCAGTAGTCCGTAATAGAGTAAAAAGGTTACTAAGAGAAAGTATTAGAAAACTTAATTCTGAATTTTCTTTACCAAAAAATATAAAAACAATTACTGTTTTTTGGAAAATAGCCCCTAAACACCCTATGGAAATCAGATTGAACGAAGTACTTTCTGAGCTAAGATTACTAATTAGTAAGTATTAATTCAAACTAAAATGAAAAACATTTTCATATTCTTAATTAACATTTACAAAAAATTTATTTCACCACTGTTTCCGTCATCCTGTCGATTCCAACCCACTTGTTCATATTATGCTGCCGAAGCAATTCAGAAGCATGGAGCAATTTATGGAACTTGGCTTTCAATTAAGCGTGTTCTTAGTTGTCATCCTTTAAGCAAAGGCGGTTACGATCCTGTTCCAAAAGTAAAAAAAGAAATTAATCATGGATAGAAATTCACTCATTGGTATTGTTTTATTAGTCCTTCTTTTAGTGGGATACTCTATGTATATGGGGACTCAACAAGAAGAAATTCCTAAATTAAGGGAGGATTTTGAACAGCGAGCAGATTTAAATAGTTCTGAATCGAACAGCACTTCTTATAGCAGTACAATTTCAAGAGACCCTGTTAATGATTCGCTTATGAATATTAATAAGTATGGTCAATATTTTGCAGATTTTGCAAATGGTAATGAAGAAACTCTTACTATTGAAAATGATTTGTTGATTGCTGAAATAAGCAATAAAGGTGCTTCAATCGTAAAATGGCAATTAAAAAATTATAACAAATGGGATGGAGAGCCATCTCAATTAATTTGGCCAGATAATCAACAATTATATCAAGAATTTTTAAGCTTAGAAGGTAAAAGAGTTGATACTCGTAATTTATATTTTACTTTCGACTCTCCTAAAAAATCTTATTCTATATCTGGTGAACAAGAAATCGAACTTAAAGCATATTTGAAGTGGGATGAATCAAGATATATTGAGCGAACTTATAGATTCTTTGGTGATAAATATCACCTTGAAACAGAAGTAAGACTTGTAAATCTTGATAATATTATCAAAAACGAATACAACTTCAATTGGTCAGGTGGATTAAAATATCAAGAATACAATACAATTGATGAATCAAATGAAGCAGAAGCTTTAGTTGTTATGAACGAAGAAGTTCTTACAATTGATGCCGACGATATCGAAGAAGATGCAAAAGAAACACTATCTGGAAAATTAGATTACATAGGATTAAAAAATAAATATTTTGGTGCTGTAATCACTACTAATGAATTTGATGGTACTGTTGAGCTAGCCGGACAAAGAAAAACTTCTCCTAATAACGGAATGGTCGAATATTATGATTTGAATCTTAGAGTTCCATATAACGGTGGAGATCAAAGCAGATCTTTCTTAGTATTTATTGGTCCAATTGAATCAGCTCTTGTAGAAGGCTATGGATTCAGCCAAATGATTAACTACGGCTGGTGGCTTTTTAGATATATTGGTCAAGCATTTATTCAATTCTTTTTATTGATAAATCACTTTATTGTTAACTGGGGTATTACTATCATAGTTTTCTCTGTGATATTAAAATTCACTTTATACCCACTTACTAGACCTCAAATGAAGTCTATGCAGAAAATGAAAGTGCTGCAACCAGAAATGCAAAAAATTCGTGATAAATACTCTGATGACATGACTAAGCAACAATCAGAGACTATGAAGCTTTATCAAGAATACGGCGTAAACCCATTTGGTGGTTGCTTGCCTCTTCTTCTTCAAATGCCAATTTTATACACTTTATGGTCAGTATTTAGAACTAATATCAACTTAAGACAAACCGAATTTATACCAGGTTGGATTGATGATTTATCTGTACCAGATACTATTATTGAGTTTCCTTTTTCAATTCTTGGTTTAGAAAGTTTATCGGGGCTTGCACTTGCTATGGGTGTTACTATGTTTTTACAACAGAAACTTACAGTTACTGATCCAAGACAGAAAAGCATGATTTACATAATGCCTGTAATGTTCACATTTATGTTCTCGAATTTCCCAGCTGGTTTGAACTTATACTATTTCATCTTCAATTTAGTGAGTATTTTGCAACAACTATATTGGAATAAAATAGCCAAAAGTACTATCACACTTCAAACTCTTAAACAAAATAAGAAGCCTAAAAAAGAAGGCTGGTTAGCTAAGAAAATGAAAGAAGCCCAAGCAATTCAAGAGCAAAGAAAAGGTGGCGGCGGTCCAAACAATAATCTTTCTAAACACCAACACACTCCAAAAAATAGAGATACAAAACGTAAGAAAAAATAATATTAATACATTAAAAAAGCCGAGATGATTTTCTCGGCTTTTTTGTATTTACAATTAAAATTAATTATTTGGTTTTATGAATTTGGTATAGGTATCGCTATTTCGATCGGAATAATACCTAAAGCCAACTAATTCGTTAGATCTATCGGAATCTAATATTAACTCTAGCCAATTATCTCCATCATCAAAAAACAATGGGTATAAAAGCTCACTAGATGTATATTCCGATGCGTAAGTATCAGTTGAGTCTAGCGGCACAAAATATGAATATATTTCATAAAAATTTGCAGGTATATCGATAACCCTTCCCCAAGTACTATCTGATATTGCTTTTCTAAATGTAGATGATAAACTTTTTATTGATTCGATTGAACTTGAGCCAAATAAAATATGTTTAGCTTCGGTAGCAGAATTATTTGTTAACTCAAAAAGATACGAGTCATTATTAGTAATTGTCGAAGAAGCTCCTTCATTATAGATAATATGATATTTATAATCATGATAATTGAAAGTATTCGAATTATACTCCAAAAAACCAGTAGGTTTGTAAATAACTTTTGTAGCATCCCAGTCACAACCAAAAACTGTCACTTGGTCATATCGGTCAGTTACCATCATATCAGTCAACATTAATGTCTTGTATTTTTCTGTATCAATTGTAGAGTTGCAGTCTCCCAATTTGAAAACTGTTCTTAGCTGTGAGAACGAGTAAATTGGTGCTATTATTATTAGAATTATTATTACTTTAATCATCTTATCACCCTAAGAATTTTTTAGTTATTATATTTGTGCCTTCAATTAACCTTACGATAATAGGTATATTATTGTTTCCTAAGTTGATTTTTTGAGAACCAACTAAATTTTTGTCATATTAAACATTTCCATTAGTGTCAAAGATAACTACTTTATAATTAATAAATAATCCTGTCCACACAACACCATAAATAAACAAAATGTAACAAGGTGGCATCGCCACATGTATT
Organism: Candidatus Kapaibacterium sp.; assembly: GCA_028376765.1. Taxonomy (GTDB): domain Bacteria; phylum Bacteroidota; class Ignavibacteria; order Kapaibacteriales; family UBA2268; genus JAJRPT01. The sequence continues at coordinate 25,664 of JAONBD010000010.1, read as the reverse complement.
TATTTTAAATGCTCAAGATTTGACGCAAGGTAAAAAAAAAACCAATTTCCAAATATTATTTTAAATTATTCTATTTTAATTTAAATATTTTCTTGTTAAGAACACAAAAAAAGCCGAGAAAATTGTCTCGGCTTTATATTAATTAAATATTATTTATTAAATAATTAACTACATCCAGTTGTGTTCCCACAACTTTCACAAACTGTGCAACTACCATTTCTTTTTACCCGTACCGATCCACAAGTTCCACAGCTTTCGCCTGTATAACCTAGCGATTTAGCCTCCCTTGAAGCATCAAGAACTTTAAGAGGTTTAGCACTATTTGGCAGAGCAGCAACTCCACCAATATTCGTACTTTTGACTTCTGGTCTATCATCTGGCTCAGAACTCATGTTAATATTTAACATTATGTCTCTTTCATCTTTCTGAGATGGTAAATCTTGTTTTTTTGATTCCGCTTCTTCAGTAAACTCTCTACCCTTGTTGTTATCGGATTCGAGAGGGGTGCCAGGTACTTCGTCAATCGCATTTACATGGACAAAATCATTTCTCTTTAAATAGTCGTATCCAAGTGTTCTGAAAACGTAATCCAAAATAGATGTTGAATTCTTAATTGCTTCGTGACCATTCACCATTCCAGCTGGCTCAAATCTAGTAAAGGTAAAGGAATCAACTAATTCTTCGAGAGGAACGCCATATTGCAATGCTTTTGAAGCAAGAACTGCAAAACTATTTAATAGTCCACGGAAAGCAGCACCTTCTTTATACATATCAATAAATATTTCGCCTAATCTTCCATCGTCATATTCACCAGTTCTCAGATAAACTTTATGACCGCCAACAGTAGCCTCTCTGATTATACCAGTTCTCTTTTTAGGTAATCTCTCTCTTTCTATTTTTCTTATAATTCTTTCTTGTACTTCTTTTTGCCCAAGCGTTTCATCTAAATTAGATTCATCACCTAGAGTAATTATTTCATCAAGTCCATCGTAATTGGCAGAATTTAATGGTTGGCTTAGCTTAGAGCTATCTCTGTAAAGAGCAATTGCCTTAAGCATATATTTCCACGATTTCATGTGAACTTCTCCAACCTGACTAACAGATGCATCATTTGGCATATTAATAGTCTTAGAAATTGCACCTGAGATAAATGGTTGGGCAGCAGCCATTATTCTTACATGTGCCATGTAATCTATATATCTTTTACCTTTTTTACCGCATTTATTAGCACAATCGAAAATTGGGAGGTGATAATCTTTTAAATGTGGAGCACCTTCCAACATCATTGTACCGCAAATATAATCGTTAGCGGCATCTATGTCTTTATCAGAGAAACCTAGCTCTTTCAGTAAATGAAAATTTGGTGCGTTATAACTTGCTTCCGAAATTCCTATTTGCTTTAAAAACTCTTCACCAAGGCTGTATTTATTAAATGCAAATGAAACATCAAAGACATCATCGAGTTGCTTTTCGATTGCTTCGATTTTCTCATCGGTAAAGCCTTTTTCTTTCAATGATTTTTTATTGATTGATGGACAACCAACTAATGTACCATGTCCCTTTGAGTATTTTTCAATTTCTTCAATTTGCTTCTCGGTGTAATTCAACTTGTGTAAAGCTTTTCTCACTGATTGATTCACAATTTTGAAATAACCACCACCAGATAGTTTTTTATACTTAATAATTGCAAAATCTGGCTCAATACCTGTAGTATCACAGTCCATAACTAAACCAATAGTTCCAGTTGGTGCTATAACAGTGGTTTGTGCGTTTCTATATCCATATTGTACACCAAGCTCAATAGCTTCGTCCCAAACAGCTCTTGCAGATTCAAGTAAACTCTTAGGGCAATACATTTCATTAATACCTTTAGGTCTAATTGTAAGGCCTTCGTAATCAGCTTGTTTATGGTTATAAGCAGCTCTTCTATGGTTTCTTATTACTTTAAGCATGTGGCTTCTATTTTCTTTGAAACCTGGGAAAGCACCAAGCTCTTTAGCCATTTCGGCAGAAGTTGCATAAGCTTGCCCACAAAGAATAGACGTAATAGCACCTGTTACTGCCAGTGCCTCTTTAGAATCGTAAGGAATGCCATTAACCATTAGCAATGATCCAATGTTAGCATATCCTAAACCTAGAGTTCTAAATTTGTAGCTTAACTCTGCAACTCTTTGAGAAGGGAATTGAGCCATTAAAACAGAAATCTCTAATACGATTGTCCATAACCTAGAAGCATGTCTAAATTCATCTACCAAGAATGTATCAGTTTCTTCATTGTAGAATTTCATAAGATTCAGACTAGCTAAATTGCAAGCCGTATCATCTAAAAACATATATTCAGAGCAAGGGTTAGAAGCGTTGATTCTACCAGATTCTGGGCATGTATGCCATTCGTTAATAGTTGTATCGTATTGCAATCCTGGATCAGCAGATTTCCAAGAGCTAAGGTTGATTTTCTCCCACAAATCTTTAGCTCTAATTTGCTTGCAAACCTCGCCAGTAGTTCGGAATTTTAGTTCCCACATTTCATCATTTTCAACTGCTCTTAAAAAGTCGTTAGTAAGCCTTACAGAGTTATTTGCATTCTGACCAGAAACAGTGTTATATGCTTCACTTTCGTAGTGAGTATCATAAACTTCAAAGTCTAATGAAGTGAACCCTTGCTTTACTAAATCTAATGTTCTATCTATGTAATTAAGAGGTGCACCTCTGTGGAGTGCTTTTTGCACTAGCTCTGCTAACCTTGGATTTTCGGAAATTTCAGCACCATTGGAAACAGCTTCTTCCAAAACTGCCTGCAAAAATGTTGAATTAACCTTTGAACCTGCAACTAAAGCTGCTACCTTTTCTTCCTCTCTTGCCTTCCATGTAATAAACTCTTCTACATCAGGGTGATCTATATCTACAACCACCATTTTTGCTGCACGCCTTGTTGTACCACCAGATTTAATTGCTCCAGCAGCTTTATCAAATATTTTAAGGAAACTCATCATTCCTGATGAAATTCCACCCCCAGATAATTTTTCTCCCTTACCTCTAATGTTAGAATAATTAGATCCAGTCCCAGAACCAAATTTAAAAATTCTTGCCTCTCTTGTTGCTAAATCGAATATGCCACCCTCATTTAGCATATCATCTTTTACAGATTGAATGAAACAAGCATGTGGTTGAGGTCTTGTGTATGCGTCTTTCGACTTTTGAACTTTTCCAGTATCAGGGTTTACATAGTAATGACCTTGTTTGGAACCAGTAATACCGTATGAGTGGTTCAATCCTGTATTAAACCATTGTGGCGAATTGGGAGCTGCCATCTGATTCAAAAGCATATAACATAATTCATCATAAAAAGCTTGAGCATCTTTTTTGGTTGTGAAGTATCCATTTTCCTCTCCCCAATGCCTCCAAGTACTTGCCAATCTATCTACAACCTGCTTCGCAGAACTCTCGCTTCCAAGAATCTTTTCACCGTTTTCATCTTTTAATATCTTGCCGTTTTCATCTTGCTGAGGAACACCAGTTTTTCTAAAATATTTTTGGGCAAGAACATCACTTGCTATCTGAGACCATCCTGTTGGTACTTCTACATTATTCATTTCAAAAACTGTAGATCCATCCGAGTTTTTTAAAACTGATGATCTTTTTGTATAATTGAACTGCTTAAAAGGGCTTACCCCGTCCTTGGTGAATAGTCTTGAGATTTGCATCGATACTCCGAAAATGAAAACTTACTTATTTTTGTAAATATATTATTTATATAAACTTGTTATATAAATAATCATCTAATTTAAATGCCATCTAACTTGAACAAACAAAAGCTTCCGATTAAGTCAATTTGTTTTTTAGAGGGTTACTAAATAACCAATAATTTTTACCTGTAACAAACTTCAGTTATCCACAAGCTATGTTAAATCTCAATTTAATGAATGTTACAAGATTTATCAACAAAATAATGTTGATTTGTTCCTGAACTAATATTGATCAACCTTCAACAAAACTAGAATTTAGTACTTTACGAGTATTTCACTTTCTATACATTAGCTTCTATCCTATTGGAATCTTTCAACTTATAAAGCTTATGGAAAAATAGAAAAATTTTTCTCTTTGTAATCTTAACTTTAATCAAGTACTCTAAACAAAGACCTTTAGCTTATACAATTATTTGATAAAGAGAGGCTATATTTTACAAACATCTCTAATCTAGTTTAATCTATTTCACTTGCTAATTAAAGCTTTCCAAACATTTTTTTGATATTTTACTTTAGTTGTATGTTGTTTCATTGGTATTTTAAATATTTTATTATATTTTGTAATTATGAAAAATATGAGAATATAATGTTCAATGATATTTGGAAATTAGTTAACGAACCTATTGTAATTTCTGATTCGAATGGAATTGTTGTTGACTGCAACAAAGCTTACCTTAATTTATACAAATTATCAGAAAAAGATGTAATTGATAAGCCCTTTAATGTAATTTTCCCATTAGAGGATAGAGATCAGGCTCTTTTAGATTATAAAACAGTGTTTGATTCGGCAATTAATGATCCCACCTTTGATTCATGGGTTAAAGACACCCAAGGAAAGAATATTTTTATAGAATCCAAAATAGTATTTATAGAAGATAAAGATTCTAATAAATATTTAGTTTCTATTCTTCGAGATCTAACTGAAAGAGAAATTTACAAGCAAGAAATTGAAAAGCTCAAGAATAAGTATAAACTGATAATAGAATCATCAAGGCTTGGTATTTGGTATCAAGACAATGAATATAACTCTCATGATGCAAACGAAGAGTGGTTTTCCATGCTCGGTTACTCAAAAAAAGAGATTAATGATTCGTTTAGCTTTTTTGATTCAATAATACATCCCGATGACAAAATCGCCCTCAATACCCTACAAAAAGAAATTACTTTAAAACAAATAGATACATTTCATATTGATATTAGATTAAAAAATGCCAAGGGAGATTGGCATTGGATAAAAGGTGTTGGGAAAATTTTAGATCGGTTCTCAAATTGGAAGCCTAAGATTCTAACTGGAATACATATCGATATTAATATTCAGAAACTTGCTGAACTAGAATTGAACTCAGTAAAGGCAAAGTTTGAATTTTTATTTGAGTCAATACCACATCTTTTATGGATTGCTGATAAAGATGGGAATATAACTTATGTAAATAAATTTGGTGTAGACTTCTTTGGTAAAGATCAGGAATATTTATTGAAGAATAACTGGTTAGAATTTATGCACCAAAGTGATGTGCCTAATATTATTGAAAAATGGCAAAATAGTTTTGCAAATAAGATTACCTACGATAATATTCAAAGAATGAGGTCTAATGATGGTACTTACAAGTGGTTTCAAGTAAATGCTTACTTATATGATTATAATGGTAAAACTAATTGGTTTGGAATATCTAAAAATATAAATGAAGAGCAAACAACAAAACAAAACCTTGAGTTAGTAACTAATAACACAAACGTAGTTCTAGCACTTTTTGAAAATTATAAGTTACTCTATTTTACAGCCAATTCTAAAAGAATATTTAGTACAACATTACAGTTAGAGAGTATATTTTCACTATTTTCTAGAATTCATAAAGATGATAAAAAAGATGCATTGTTATTTTATAAAAATTGGAAAGAATCTAAGTCACTCGAGCAGCAAACCATAACCTATAGGTATGTAAATACTGATGGAGTTATTCAATATGTGGAAGTGAATATTATAAATCATATTAATGAAAATAATGACTATGTTAGCATTATGTCTTTTAAAGATGTTACCACACTAATTGATATTCAATTAAAATTACAAGAATCAAATGAGTTTAAAGATAAATTGATTTCTATTATTTCACACGATTTAACTAATTCACTTGGGTCTTTAGTTGGTTTGAGCGACATACTTATAGAAGATATTAAAAATAATGAGACTGATGATAGTGATTTTATTAACGAAAGAATAAATAATTCACTTCATGATTCATATCAACTAATGAAGAATTTACTAACGTGGGTAAGAAGAAAAAACAAGTCGATAAGTCCTAATAAAACAATATTTGATATTAATTCAATAATTAAAGAAGTTATAAAATATAACAGTATTGAAATAATTGATAAAGATCTAATAATAAATAATACAATATCTGATGAATTATTAATATTTGCAGATAAAGACATGGTAAATACAATTTTGAGAAATATAATTGGTAATGCAGTTAAATATTCAAATAATAATAAATGTATTTCTATGAGTATTTATGAAATAAATGATAAAAGTATAACATTATTAGTTAGGGACGAAGGCGAAGGTATCAATAATAAATATATTAAAAACTTATTTAATAAAGATTTTGACAAAAACACTATTGCTACTAGCTTTAAAAAGGGAGCTGGATTAGGTTTGCAATTATCCTATGATTTAACCTTAATTAATGGTGGTAATATTTGGATTGAATCAGAAGAAAACAAAGGGTCAAGCTTTTATATTAAACTCCCAAGGAAATAATGGAAGAATTACTTATTATTGATACTAAGCTCTTTTTATTTATTAACAAAACATTATCTAATAAAATTACTGACCTAATAATGCCAATTATTACTAATTCTAAATATTGGTTACCTATTTATATATATTTATTTTTTTATTTAATATTTCTTGACTATTCATCAACAAATAGTTATAATAATTATTTTAATAACTTTATTAAAAAGAATATTCGTGGTATTTCCATGGCTATTTTGCTGGCAGTTGGTATTGGGTTATCAGATCAGATAAGTGCAGGTCTAATAAAAGAATGGGTAGGAAGATTAAGACCTTGTAATACTATTGACAACGTAAATCTTCTAGTAAATTGTGGAGGTGGAAAGTCTTTCCCCTCAGCTCATGCTACCAACAATTTTTTTGCTGCAAGCTCACTTAGCTTTTATTTCCCAAAATATAAAGTAATATTTTATTCTTTAGCCGCATTAGTTGCATTAAGCAGAGTTTTTGTTGGAGTACATTACCCAATTGATATAATTGTTGGTAGTTTTTTAGGTATCACTATATCTTTAATACTAACTAAAATATATAAATCATTATTAATTAATAATTAATTAATTAATTAGATATTTTTCCAGATTCTATTTTATAAACTTTATCAGAATTTGAAGCGACGAGTTCACTATGAGTTGCTGTAATGAAAGTCATTTTTAATTCTTGTTGGATATTATTAATGATACTTAATATATTTTCTGAGTTGGTTTTATCCAAATTACCAGTAGGTTCATCTGCAAATATTATCTTAGGTTTATTAATTAATGATCGAGCAATAGCAATTCTTTGCTGTTCACCACCCGATAGTTGAGATGGCCTATGTTTTTTTCTGGAATACAAACCAACTTTATCAATAAGATACTCAGCCCTTTCTTTACTTTCCTTAGAATCTGAATTAATTAATAAACTAGGGATTAAAATATTTTCAATTGCCGAAAATTCTGGTAACAAGTGATGAAATTGAAAAATAAATCCAATATGGGAGCTTCTAACTTGTGAGAGCTTTTTGTCAGATAAATCAAATATATCAATTTCTTCTTTATTAATAATATATTTTACGCTGCCACTATCAAAAGTATCAAGACTTGCTAAAATATTTAGGAAAGTACTTTTACCAGCTCCAGAAGATCCAAGTATCGAGATATAATCTCCTTCATTAACAGTAAGAGAAACGCTATCTAATACTAGTATTGAATCATCATTATTAGATGAATAAGATTTCTTTATATTTTCTGCTTTTAAGACCATAAAAAAAGCGTCTTTTCAGACGCTTAAATTCTTTGTTAAATTCAATGTAATAAACTTAAACAGTTTTATCTTCATCATTTGATTCACTAGAAGTATCTTCGTCTGTGCTTTCACTCTGACTTTTAGTTTCTGAGTCTTCAGTACTATCAGTAACTGTATCAACAACAGATTCAGTAACATCAGCTATAGTTTCTGAAACAGCTTCAGCTGTATCAACAACGTCTTCGATAGTTTCTTCAACTACTTCTGCAACTTCTTGTACTGGCTCTACTACTTTAGCTTCTTGCTTTTTATTAGAAGACTTTTTCTTTTTTGGTTTTAAAGAAACAGTTTCAGTTTGTTCACGGTTATAATCTACTAATTCGATTAAAGCCTTACTACCTGAGTCTCCCCTTCTGTAACCAGTTTTTACAATTCTTGTGTATCCACCAGGTCTATCTGATATTTCAGGGATTATCTCATCAAAAAGATTTTCGATTACTGTTTTTTTAGTAATGTGATTTGCTAAACCTCTTCTTGTATTCAAATCGTGTTTAGATCCTTCTGATAGTTGCCCTTGCTGTTCTCTTAAATAAGCTTTTCTAGCTCTAGTAATTAATTTTTCAGCGTAAGGTCTTAAAGCTCTTGCTTTAGCTTCAGTAGTATGGATTCTTTTATTTTCTAAAAGGGCAGTTACCAAAGCTCTTAGAGTTGCTTCCCTATGAGATTTTGTTCTACCTAATTTTTTGACGGTTACTCTATGTCTCATTTACTTACCAATTAAGATTGTTCAAGGTCTTTATAAAATTTTTCTAATTCTTCTCTAATATACTTGTCTATGTTCATTCCAAAATCTAGTCCAAAATTATGAACTACATCAATTAATTCAGTTAAAGATTTTCTTCCAAAATTTCTAAATTTAAGAAGTTCTGCTTCCTCTAACTTAACTAATTCTCCAAGTAATTTAATATCTGCAGCTTTCAAACAATTATGTGCTCTAACAGATAATTCAAGTTCATCAACAGGAGTTAATAATATCTTTTTAATTCTATTATTTTCAGCTTGTTTGATTTCTTCTTCAGCAGATGCTTCTGGTTGTTCATCATCTTCAAATTCATCCATTCCAGAAAATAATTTCAAGTGATCATTTAAAATTTTAGATGCAATATGTACTGCTTCCTTTGGAGAAACTGTACCATCTGTTTTGATATCTAAAATTAATTTTTCATAATCTGTTTTCTGACCAACTCTGTATGGTTCAACTTGGAATATAACATTTTTGATTGGAGTAAAAATTGCGTCGATAGGTAACATGCCAATAGGAAAATCAACAGTGTTTTGTTCTTCAGAAGGAACATAACCTTTTCCACGACCTATTCTAAGCTCCATTTCAAATTCAGCATCTTTTTCTAAATTACAGATTACCAAATCTTTATTTAATACTTCAATATCTCCAGCTGCATCAATATCTTTTCCAGTTAACTGACCAGGTCCTTTAACAGATACTGTAACTTTGCTGCTTTTCTTATCATTAGGTTTAACCGATAATGTTTTTAGGTTCAATATTACTTGAGAAACATCTTCAACAACCCCAGTAATGGTTTGAAATTCGTGAAGTACATCTGTAATCTTTATTCCAACGATAGCATTACCTGGAATTGATGAGAGTAACACTCTTCTCAAAGAATTACCCAAAGTTACACCGTAACCTTTTTCCAAAGGTTGAAGCGTAAATATGCCTTGATCGGTAGAGATAACTTCATCTACTATCACATTTTCTGGCATTTGTAGTTGAACATTCATATTCAATTTTTCTTTTTTTTATTCAAAATATTTTAAACTCGACGTCTTTTTGGAGGTCTGCAACCATTATGAGGTATTGGAGTTTTATCCATTATACTGCTCACTTCCAATCCAGCTTGAGATAAAGCTCTAACAGCTGCTTCTCTACCAGAACCTGGTCCTTTTACAAACACTTCAATTCTTCTTAGACCCATTTCGAATGCATCATTAGCTGCTTTTTCTGCTGATACTTGAGCTGCGTATGGTGTGTTCTTTTTAGAACCTCTAAAGCCATTTTTACCAGCTGAAGACCAACACAAAGTATTTCCATACATATCAGTGATAGTAACTTTTACGTTGTTAAAAGTTGCAACGATAAAAGCCTTTCCATGTACGTCACTGACTTGTTTCTTTTTAATTTTTCTTTTCGCCACTTTGATAAACCTTTTTTAAGATCAATGTGATTATTTAGTAACTTTTTTCTTACCGGCAATAGTTTTCTTCTTACCTTTTCGTGTTCTAGCGTTAGTTTTTGTTCTTTGACCTCTAGCAGGAAGTCCTCTTCTATGTCTTAGTCCTCTGTAACAGCCAATATCCATCAATCTTTTAATATTCATTTGTCGTTCAGATCTCAATTGACCTTCTACGATATATGATTCTTCGATAATGTTTCTTATACTAGCTATCTCGGCGTCGGTCCAATCTTTGATTCTTTTACTTTCATCAATATCTGCTTCTTTAAGAATTCTTTCTGATAATTCTCTACCAATACCAAATATATAAGTAAGCCCTATAACGCCTCTTTTATTTTTAGGTAAGTCAACACCTGCAATACGAGCCATAATTTATCCCTTATCCTTGTCTTTGTTTTAAACGTGGATTTTTCTTGTTTATAATGTAAATTCTGCCTTTTCTTTTGACAATAATGTCTTCAGGGCTTCTTTTTTTAACCGATGCGGTTACTTTCATTTTATTACCTATTTATATCTGTAAACTATTCTACCTTTGGATAAATCATACGGAGATAATTCTACCGTTACTTTATCGCCTTGAAGAATTTTAATGAAATTCATTCTCATTTTTCCGGAGACATGAGCTAACAATACATGATCATTTTCTAGTTTTACTCTGAACTGAGTATTTGGTAGAGTTTCTTCTATTACTCCATCGACTCTTATTAGATCTTGTTTTGGCATATATCCTTAATTTATAAAGTTATTGACTAACTCTTCCTCTCATTTTCCCAGTTTTCATGAATCCGTCATAATGTCTCATAATTAAATGAGATTCAATTTGTTGCAAGGTATCTAAAGCAACACCTACAATAATTAGAAGACTTGTTCCACCGAAAAATTGTGAAAATGTTCCAGTTACACCAAATATATTTGTTAAAAATACTGGTAATATAGCTATTATCGCTAAAAATACTGAACCAGGTAAAGTTATTCTTGTTAAAACGCTTTCAATATATTGAGCAGTTGGTTTTCCAGGTCTAACACCAGGAATAAAACCGCCGTTTCTTTTCATGTTATCTGCTATTTCTTTTGGATTAAATACAATCGCAGTATAGAAGAATGTAAATAGAATTACTAGTAATGCAAATATTAATGCATAAGAATACGAATTGTAATCAAACAAACTAGCAAGCCATTCTGTAGCTTCTAACTGTAATATACTGTGTAAAGTTTGAGGTATAAACATTAAAGCTTGAGCAAATATAATAGGCATTACACCTGCAGTGTTAACTCTTAATGGAATGTGTTGAGTAGTACCACCATAAACCTTTCTACCAACTTGTCTTTTTGCATATTGTACTGGAATCTTTCTAGCACCTTGTGTAATTAAAATTACAGCTGCTATAATTAGAGCTAATAAACCGAATATAACTATCTCTAGCATCCAGTGTCTAATACCCTCAAATACTAAGTTGAATTCATTTATTAAAGCTGTTGGTAATTGTGCAATGATTCCAATAAATATTATCAATGAAATACCATTTCCAATACCTTTTTCCGTAATCTGTTCACCAATCCACATTAACAATATAGTACCAGATGTAAGCAACATTACAGAACTTGCATAAAACAAGAATCCTGAATCCATAACTGCTACACCATTAGGACCATTAACTAAATTTATTGTAAAACCAATAGCTTGAAGCATTGATATACCTACTGCGGCATATCTTGTGTATTGATTAATTTTCCTTCTACCATCTTCACCTTCCTTTTGCATTTTCTGAATCTCAGGTATTACAATACCTGCTAACTGGAAAATAATAGAGGCGGTGATGTAAGGCATTATACCAAGTGCGAAAATGGCAGCATTAAAAAATGCGCCTCCCACAAATGTATTAAAAAAGCCAAAAAGTGAATTACTTTCGTTATTTGCTATTGCTTGTTGAAGAATTTCTACATCAATACCTGGTAGGGTAATATATGCTCCAATCCTAACAATTAGTAACATACCAATTGTATAGAAGATTTTTTTCTTTAATTCTTCAATTTTGCCAATATTTCCTATGGTCTGAAAAAAATTAGCCATCTATTTTTACTGAACCTCCAGCAGTTACGATCTTATCTTTTGCAGATGCAGTAACTTTAGCATCTGTAATCGTAATTGCAGTTTTTATTTCACCATTCCCAAGTACTTTTAAAGGATTTCTACCCTTAATGATACCTGATTTCTTTAAAGTAGTATATCCCACATTGGATGATTCGATTTGTCCTTCGTCAATAAATTTTTGAAGTTTATCCAAATTTATAACACTGTAAGTAGTTTTAAATTTATGATTAGTAAAACCGTATTTAGGAACTCTACGGTGTAAAGGCATTTGCCCGCCTTCAAACCCAATTGATATACTAGCACCTGATCTAGATTTTTGACCTTTGTGACCTTTTGTTGAAGTCCCGCCGTGTCCTGAACCTTGACCTCTACCAATTCTCTTTTTGGATTGTTTAGATCCCTCTTGATACGTTAAATTTCCAATGTGTTTCATTTTCTTTCTTAATTATTAATTGTTTCAACTTTAACCAAGTGATCAACTTTGCTGATCATTCCTCTAATTTGTTCGTTATCTGGAACTACATTAGAATAACTTGGTCTACCAAGCCCCAATGCTTCAATATTCTTTTTTTGAATATGAGTAGTTTTGATAGAACTTTTTACTTGAGTTACTTTTAATTGAGCCATTATTTTAAATCCAATTTTATCCGAATATTACCTTTTTAACTGGAATACCTCTTCTTTTGGCAACCATATTTGCATCTTCTAATCTAGTTAAACCTTCAACAGCTGCTTTAACAGTATTGTGTGGATTTGATGAACCAAGATTTTTTGTTAATACATCATGAACACCAGCAAGTTCAAGAACTGCACGAACACCACCAGCTGCTATAACACCAGTCCCTGGAGTTGCAGGTTTAATTAATACTCTTGCTGCACCGTATTTACCAGTAACTTCGTGTGGAATTGTATTTTCATGTAATCTTACTCTGAAAATATTTTTCTTAGCTGCATCAGTAGCTTTGTTTACTGCGTTTACTACCTCACCTGCTTTTCCAAGACCATAGCCAACGTGACCATTGTGATCTCCAACAACAACTATTGCAGAGAAATTAAATCTACGTCCACCTTTTACAACTTTAGCTGTTCTACCAACATAAACTAATTTATCTTTTAAGTCTAATTCAGATGATTTTATATTTTTAGCCATAATTTTTTGCCTTGCTTTCGATTAAAATTCTAAGCCACCCTCTCTAGCGGCATCAGCTAATGCTTTTATTCTTCCAGAATAAAGGAAACCATTTCTATCAAAAGATACTTTTTTAATACCTTTTTCAATTGCTCTAGATGCAATTGCTTTACCAATTAACACTGCTTGATCTACTTTTTTCATTTGTTGATTTAGCTGTGATTTTAATTCTTTATCAATCGTCGATGCTGAGATAATTGTTGTTCCTTCATCATCATTGATTAATTGAGCATAGATATTAGTACCACTTTTAAAAACTGAAAATCTTAAATTTTCACTAACACCAAATACTCTTTTTCTTACTTTTCTTTTTCTTTTTAGCTTTCTAACTGCTAAATCTTTTTGTAATCCCATCTTATTAAGCTCATCTATTAATTATTTAGCTGAAGTTTTTCCTGCTTTTCTTCTGATGTATTCACCATCATACTTAATACCTTTTCCTTTATAAGGTTCAGGTTTTCTTAATCTTCTAATTTTTGCTGCTACTTCACCAACTAATTGACGGTTTGCACCAATTATTTCTAACTTGGTTTGTTCAGGAGTATTAAATTCGATACCGTCTGGTGGAATTACGACTACTGGATGAGAAAACCCAAGATTTAACAATAGTCTTTTACCTTTCATTTCAGCTCTAAATCCTACACCTTCGATATTTAATAATATCTTGAAGCCATTAGAACATCCTTCAATGATATTATTTACCATTGACCTTGATAAGCCATGTAAAGATTTAGTTTTTTTATCTTCACTAGCTCTTAAAACATTTAGCACATCACCATCTTGTTCAAATGATATTCCATTTGGTAAACTGTATGACAGTTCGCCCTTTGGTCCTTTTGCAGATACTGTATTACCATCAATTTTCAGCTTTACGCCTGAAGGTACAGTGATTGGTGCTTTTCCTATTCTTGACATTTTTTTACCTAATCCAATTTTACCAAACAGTACAAATTACTTCACCACCGATGCCATCTTTTTCAGCATCTTTGACTGTCATTAATCCACGAGAAGTAGAAACAATTGCAATACCTAATCCATTTTTCACACGTGAAAAACTGTCGGCACTATTATATATTCTTCTACCTGGTGTACTAACTCTCTGAATTTGTTTAATTACAGGTCTTCTTTGATAGTATTTCAAAGATATTTTAATTCTACCTTGAATTCCTTCGTTAATAACCTCAAAATCTTCGATATAGCCTTGATCTTTAAGAATCTCAGCAATCGCAACTTTGATTTTTGACTTTGGTGCTTCTACATATTTATGTGTAGCGGCTCCCGCATTACGAATTCTTGTTATGAAATCGCCTATTTGATCTGTTACTGCCATAGTTTTATTTATTTTTTACCAGCTAGCCTTTCTTACACCAGGGATTTTTCCTTCTGATGCTAACTCTCTGAATATATTTCTACATAAACCAAATTTCTTGTAAACGCCTCTTGGTCTTCCTGTTACAGAACATCTGCTTCTAATTCTTGTTGGAGCTGAATTTCTAGGCAATTTCTGTAATCCTACATAATCGCCAGCTTCTTTAAGCTCTGCTCTTTTATCTGCAAATCTATCTGCTAATTTTTGTCTTTTACGGTTACGAGCAACCATACAATTTTTTGACATAATTATCCTTTTCTAGTTCTTTCTTCTAAATGGAAAACCAAATTGATTCATTAAAGCTCTGCCTTCTTCATCAGAAGCTGCTTTAATTACAAATGTTATATCTAATCCACCGATATTGTTAACTTTATCAACATCAATTTCAGGGAATATAATTTGCTCTTTAATTCCTAATGTATAATTACCTTTTCCATCAAAACTTTTATCTGGAAACCCTCTAAAGTCACGAATTCTTGGAGCAGAAATATTAATAAATCTATCTAAAAATTCATACATAGTAGTTCTTCTTAGAGTAACAGAAGTTCCAATAGGAACATTCTCTCTTAATTTAAAGTTTGATATCGCTTTTTTTGCTTTTCTTATCACAGGTCTTTGTCCAGATATTAATTCAAGTTCATTAATAGCACTTTGTAGTGCTTTAGGATCTTGAACTGATCTTCCCACGCCCATATTCAAACATATCTTTTGTAATTTAGGTACTTGCATAACTGATGAAAAGTTAAATTCTTTCATCAAGTTAGGAATTACTGTTTCTTTATAGAACTCCCATAATCTAGGTACTGGAATTTCTTGATTTTCTAAATCATCTATTCTTTTACCTTCAAGTGGAAAGTTAAATTTCTTTGATTGACCTGGTTGTTGCTTAGCCATTTTTTATCTCACTGCCGTTAGTTCTTGCAATTCTTTTTTTAGTTTTTAAACCATTTTTGTCTTCTTCGATTTCATAACCAATTCTTGTTGGTTTTCCATCTGAGTCTAAAAGCATTACATTTGAGTAATGGATAGGTAATGGTATTTCCTTGATTCCACCTTGCTGATCTTGTTGAGATGGTCTCATGTGTTTTTTTCTAATATTAACACCTTCGACTAGTACTCTCATCTTTTCAGGATAAACATCTAGGACTCTTCCAGTTCTTCTACCAACAAAGTTCCCATTGTCATCGTAAATCTTGCTATCGGCACCAGCAATTACTTGTACTGTGTCGCCTTTTTTTATTTTAAGTTTCTTTTTCATGTTCTTATAATACTTCAGGTGCTAATGAAATAATTTTCATGTAACTTTTTTCACGTAATTCTCTACAAACTGGACCAAAGATTCTTGTACCTTTTGGTTCACCTTTTGCATTTAATAGTACAGCAGCATTATCATCAAATTTAATACTTGAACCATCTGCTCTTAATACTTCTTTTTTAGTTCTAACGATAACGGCTTTAGATACTTCACCTTTTTTCGCATTACCATTTGGTATAGCCGTTTTAACAGATACTACTACTTGATCTCCAATCCTAGCATATTTCTTACCATGACCTCCAAGTACTCTAATAATTCTTACTTTTTTAGCACCTGAATTATCCGCTACAACTAAATTTGCTTCTTCTCTTACCATTTTCTTAAAACCTTATTTAGCTCTTTCAACAATATCTATTAGCACCCACCTTTTAGACTTACTTAAAGGTCTTGACTCTTTTATACGTACTGTATCACCGATATTACACTCGTTATTTTCATCATGAGCTGTCATTTTCTTGCTCATTTTGAAATACTTTTGGTAAAGAGGGTGAGCAACTTGACGTTCTACAAGTACTGTAATAGTTTTATTATTTTTATCAGATACTACCTTACCTTGAAGTATTCTTTTAAACACTTTCTTTTGTTCAGTATCAGCTGACTTATTTTCAATTATATTTTTTTCTTCAGACATTGTTTTATTGCCTTATAATTTTATATCTCTTTCACGTAAAATTGTTTTCATCCTTGCAATGTCTCTTCTAAGTATTTTTAGATAAGCAGTATCTTGCAATTGCTTTAGTTCATTTTGGAATTTTTGTTGACCCAGTGTCTCTTGTGCAGACTTGCATTCTGAAACTAATTCTTGATCACTCAATTCTCTAAGATCTTCTGGTTTTCTAGCTTTCATTGAATATTAAATCTCTTCTTACAACAAACTTTGATTTAATTGGTAGTTTATGAGAAGCAAGTCTTAATGCTTCTTTAGCTCTTTCCTGGCTTACACCGTCAATTTCAAATAATATCTTTCCTGGTTTAACTACTGCAACCCAAGCTTCAAATCCACCCTTACCTTTACCCATTCTAGTTTCTAAAGGTTTTTTAGACATTGGCTTATCAGGAAATATTTTTATCCAAACTTGACCTTCTCTTTTTAGATATCTATTAATTGCAATCCTTGCAGATTCAATAGTTCTATTAGATATCCAAGCATCTTCCAAGGCTTTAATTCCGTAAGAGCCAAAAGCAAGTTGTGAGCCTCTTTCAGCTTTTCCTTTTCTTCTACCTCTGTGGGAATTTCTATGTTTTATTCTTTTTGGACTTAACATTATAAATCTCTATTTAATTTTTTTCTCTTTTACCGATTACTTCACCTTTACAGATCCACACTTTTACGCCAATTTGGCCATAAACTGTTTTTGCTGTTGCAACTCCATAATCTATATCAGCTCTTAAAGTATGCAAAGGAGTTCTACCTTCTTTGTATTGCTCAGTTCGTGCCATCTCTGCACCACCTAATCTACCAGAAGCCATAACTTTAATACCTTCAGCTCCCATTCTCATTGCACTTGAAACTGCTTGCTTCAAAGCTCTTCTAAATGAGATTCTACCTTCTAGTTGCTGTGCAATATTTTCAGCTACTAAAATAGCATTAATTTCTGGTCTTTTGATTTCATGAATCAAAATTTTGATGTGTCTACCAGTAAGTTTCTTTAATTCTTCTTCTAATTGAGTTATATCTTTTCCAGATCTACCTATGATTACACCAGGTCTAGAAGTATGTATTGTTATTCTTAATTGTTTAGCTGTACGCTCAACAATAATTCTTGCAATACCTGCTTTTTGTTTTCTCAATTTAATATAGTCTCTAACCTTCAAATCTTCAGTTAGTTTTTCGGCCATATCTTTTTCATCGAACCAGTTTGCGTCCCAACCTCTAGTAATACCTAGTCTTATTCCAATTGGATTTATTTTTTGTCCCAAGATAAGCTCCCTATGACTCTTTTAGTTCTTCGTTTTCAGAATTAATTTCGGCTTGACCGTCTGAAACTTCAATTGTTAAATGATTAGATCTTTTTCTAACTCTAAATGCTCTACCCATTGGGGCAGGTTGTATTCTTTTCATTGTTGGACCTTGATTCACAAAAGTAGCTGAAATAAAAATATCATTTTCATTAATAGTAGTTTCAGCATTTTCTGCTTTATTATTCAAGTTGCTCACTGCAGATCTCAATGTCATTTCAGCTACTTTTGATGATATCTGGTTAGAAAACTTCAAAATGTTTAATGCTTCTTGAACTTTTTTCCCTCTAATAAGATCAATTACTAATCTCATTTTTCTAGGGGATGATCTAATATATTTTTTTAAAGCTTTTGCTTTCATTTTCATTAGCCTTGATATTATTTCTTTCTATCTTCTTTTCTGTGACCTGAATGCCCTCTGTAAAGTCTTGTCGGTGAAAATTCTCCGAGTTTATGTCCAACCATATTTTCAGATATGTACACTGGAATATGACTTTTGCCATTATGAACAGCAATTGTATGTCCAACGAATTCTGGTGTTATAACAGAAGCTCTTGACCATGTTTTAATTACTTGCTTTTTATTGGCTTCATTCATTGCATCAACTTTCTTTTGAAGTTTATAATGAACAAAGTATCCTTTTTTTAACGATCTTGACATAAATTAAACCTTATTTAGACTTTCTGCCTTTAATTATCAATCTGTTTGAACCTTTTGACTTTTTACGAGTTTTGAGACCTTTAGCTAATTGTCCCCATGGTGATCTAGGGTGTTTTCTACCACCACCAGATTTAGAGTTACCTTCTCCACCACCCATTGGGTGATCAACAGGGTTTCTTACCATACCTCTAGTAATAGGTTTTCTACCTAACCATCTGTTTCTACCAGCTTTACCAAGTAGTAAATTTAAATGAACAGCATTACTTACTGTGCCAAGAGTAGCAAGGCAAAGTTTACTTACTAATCTCATTTCACCAGAAGGTAATTTTAATTGTGCATATTTACCTTCAAAACCAACTAATTGTATTGAAGTACCTGCACTTCTAGCTAATTGACCACCTTTTCCAGGTTTAAGTTCTACATTGTGTACAATTAAACCAACTGGAATTTTGTGCAAAGGAAGAGTATTTCCATCAACATATTCTGCATCAGGGCTTGAAACTATCTTTTGTCCAACTTTTAATTTGTCAGGAGCTAAAATATATTTCTTCTCTCCATCAGTATATTCAACTAGAGCTATTCTTGAAGTTCTATTTGGATCGTACTCAATAGTAAGTACAGTTGCAAACATTTCCTTCTTATCTCTTTTGAAGTCTATAATTCTGTATTTTCTTTTGTGTCCACCACTTCTACCTCTTGAAGTAATTCTACCATGAGAGTTTCTACCACCACTTTTCTTAAGTGGTCTTAGTAGAGGTTTGTAAGGTTTTGATTCAGTTACATCAGCAAAATCATCTACTGAGTAATGTCTCATCCCTGGGGTTATCGGTTTTAAAAGTTTTATTGCCATTATACTATTTTCCTAAAAAAGATTATTCTTCACCTGCACCAGAAACAATGTCTATCTCGAATCCTTCTTGCAAAGTTACATAAGCTTTTTTTCTAAGAGCCGCTTTACCGACCATAAGTCCACGTTTAGTAAATCTTTTCTTTACTTTACCTTTAACATTTGCTGTATTTACTTTGTCGACTTTAACATCAAACATATGTTCTACAGCCTTTTTAATTTCAATTTTATTTGCTTTTGGATCTACATAGAACTGATACTTTCTTTCTTCAGTTCCTTGCATCGCTTTTTCAGTTAGAATCGGCTTTCTTATTAATGTTATCATTTTGTCATCTCTTTATTTTTAAGAAAGAATACCTTCAATTGACTTAACAGCACTTTCCAATAGCATTATTTTTTTATGACTAAGCAAATCATAAGTAGAAACTGAATCAAATGATTTCACATTTGTTTTAGGTATATTTCTACTCGATAACCACAATGTTTTGGAAATTGAACCTGTGATTATTAAAGTTGAACCATTATTCAATTCTAAATTATTCAATATTTTTGCTACTTCTTTAGTTTTAACTTCTGGTAATTCAAAGTCTTTAACAACTTTCAAATTACTTTCTTGATTTCTTAAAGAATAAGCGGAGATTCTACTTAATCTATTTAATTTTTTAGGTACTTTTACATTATAAACTCTGGGTTTAGGCCCGTGAATTGTTCCACCACCTACCCAAATAGGGGATCTAGTCGAACCAGCTCTCGCGGTACCTCTACCTTTTTGTTTCCATGGCTTTTTACCACCACCTCTAACTTCGCTTCTTACTTTTGTTTTTGCAGTACCTTGACGGCGATGAGCTAAATGAGCTACAACTACTGTATGCATTGCATGTTCATTTGGTTCTATTGAGAAAACTGAATCATTTAATTCAATTTTGCCAGTAACTTCACCATCTTTCGAATATAGATCTACTTGCATTTTTATTTCTTAATAATTTCTAAATAAGTATTTCTAGCTCCAGGAACACTACCCTTTACGATAAGGATATTTTCTTCTGGCATTACTTCTAATATTTCAAGATTTCTAACAGAAATTCTAGTATGCCCCATTCTACCAGCCATTCTAGTTCCTTTAAAAACTTTAGAAGGGTCTGAAGATTGCCCTATCGAACCTGGATGTCTTTGTCTATCTTTCTGACCGTGAGTCGCCATACCAACACCTTTAAAGCTATGTCTTTTGACTACACCCTGAAATCCTTTTCCCTTGGATTTACCAGAAATTTTAACTCTATCACCTACCGTGAATTGTTCTACCGTCAAGTTCTGTCCTAATCCTGTTTCGGGATTAAAATCTCTAAATTCTTTCAAAATTCGAGTTGGACTAACACCAGCTTTAGAAAAATGACCACCTAATGGTTTATTAGTATTTTTTTCAGGTCTCTTACCAAAGCCTAGTTGAACTGAACTATAGCCATCACTTTCAGTATCTTTTTTTTGTACAACTGGGCAAGGCCCTGCTTCAATGACTGTACATGGAATTAATTTTCCATCATCGCCAAACAAGCTTGTCATACCTATTTTTTTTCCTAGTAAAGCTGCTTTCATTTTTTTATCGCTCTATCTTAAACTTTAACTTCCACATCCACGCCAGCAGGCAATTCTAACTTCATTAACGAGTCAACAGTTTTCTGTGTGGAACTAAATATATCGATCAATCTTTTGTGTACTTTTGTTTCGAATTGCTCACGTGATTTTTTATTTACGTGAGGTGACCTATTCACAGTATAAATTGTTCTGTTAGTTGGCAATGGTATTGGTCCTGAAACAACAGCACCAGTTTGCTTTACAGTTCTTACAATTCTTTCACTTGATTTATCGATCAAGTTATGATCGTATGATTTCAATTTTATTCTTATTTTTTGTGTCGCCACGAAACAATTTCCTTTTAAACTTTAATAATACAGTGAGCACGAGTATTCATGCTCACTTATAACATAAATATCTTATTCAACTATTTTAGTTACAACGCCTGCACCAACAGTTCTTCCACCTTCTCTAATTGAGAAAGTCAATCCCTCTTCCATAGCTATCGGGGCAATTAACTCTATAGATACACTATCTAAGTTATCACCAGGCATAACCATTTCCGTTCCTTCAGGAAGGTTTAAAGAACCAGTAACATCTGTTGTTCTAAAATAAAACTGAGGTCTATAGCCTGAGAAAAATGGAGTATGTCTACCACCCTCTTCTTTTTTCAATACATATACTTGTGCACTGAATTTAATGTGAGGTGTAATAGTACCAGGTTTAACAATTACCATTCCTCTTTGAATCTCAGTTTTATCAACTCCTCTTAAAAGAATCCCAACGTTATCACCCGCTTGACCTTCATCAAGCAATTTTCTAAACATTTCAATTCCTGTACAGGTAGTTTTCTTTTTAAGACCAAAGCCTACAATTTCAATTTCTTCATTTACTTTTACAATCCCTCTTTCAATTCTACCAGTTGCAACTGTACCACGACCTGTGATCGAGAATACGTCTTCCACTGGCATCAAGAAAGGTTTCTCAACATCTCTTTTTGGAGTTGGGATATAATCATCTACCGCTTGCATTAAGTCAGCGATACATTTCATATCTTCATTATCAGCAGCAACACCTTCTGTTGAAGCAGCTTCTAATGCTTTTAATGCTGAACCATAAATAATAGGAGTATCATCGCCAGGGAACTCATAAGAATCTAACAACTCTCTTACTTCCATTTCAACTAACTCAAGTAATTCCGCATCAGCGATATCTACTTTATTTAAAAATACTACGATTTTAGGAACACCAACTTGACGAGCTAACAAGATATGCTCTCTTGTCTGAGGCATAGGCCCATCAGTTCCAGCAACAACTAATATTGCTCCATCCATTTGTGCAGCACCTGTAATCATGTTTTTTACATAATCGGCGTGACCAGGACAGTCAACATGAGCATAATGTCTATTTTCTGTTTCATATTCAACGTGAGCAGTAGAAATAGTTATACCACGCTCTTTTTCTTCAGGAGCATTATCGATTGAGTCAAATGATCTCGCTGTAGATGATCCTTTAACTGCAAGTGTATTTGCGATTGCCGCTGTTAAAGTTGTTTTACCATGATCCACGTGACCAATGGTTCCCACGTTTACGTGAGGTTTAACTCTTTCAAATTTTTCTTTAGCCATTTTTAATAAGCTCCTTAGTTAATCTATTTTTTATTATATAAATTTTATTGTTTCTAGTATAACTATTATTTCTTCAAAGAAGGTTCATAATGAGAGAACAACATCGAATATGATGCTCGCCCTTGAGAAACCGACCTTAGCTTAGTAACATAACCAAACATTTCACTTAGTGGTGCTTTGGCTTTAATGAACTGTCTATTCAACTTCTGTTCAACTCCTTCGACACGACCTCGTCTTGAATTTATGTCCGAAATTACATCGCCCATATATTCGTCCGGTGTAGTTATTTCTACTTTGAATATTGGCTCTAAGAGAATAGTATCATCTTTTCGTACCGCCTCTCTTACAGCCATTGTAGTAGCTACTTTTAGTCCCAAGCCCGTTGTCCTTACATCATCATTGCTAAAGTTTAAAATTGTTATTTTAACATCTTCAACTTGATAACCTTTCGGACCAATTTGCACAGCTTCTTTAGCACCATCATCCATCATTTTTGCAAAATCTTTTTCAGCCTTGCTTGTATATAGATGATTTATCTCAATACCTTCATTTCTATTATTTGGTTCAACCTTAATAAAAACTTTACCGTATTGATTTTCTCCACCAATTTGATTTTCAAATTCAGCTTCTGATTTAGCATCAAGTCTTAAAGTCTCTCTGTAAGATACTTGAGGATTACCTGTTTTAACCGGAATTTTAAATTCACGATTAAGCCTGTCCACAATTATCTCCAAATGCAACTCACCAACACCGCTTATTATCAGCTGACCTGAATCTTTATCAACGCCATGTTTAAAAGTTGGGTCTTCTTCTTCTAATTTTTTAAGAACATCTACCAATTTATCTTGATCTGATAGTGTTTTTGCTTCGACAGCTTGATTAATAACTGGTTCAGCAAAAAATATTTTTTCGTATAAAACTGGGCTACTCAAATCTGTAAGTGTATCACCAGTTCTAGTAAACTTTAATGATGGAATCGCTACTATATCTCCAGAATAAACTTCCTTCAATTCAAGTCTTTTATTCGACTCCATTTTCATCAACTTTAGAATTTTTTCTTTTTTATTTTCTGACACATTCTGAATCTGACTACCTACTTTCAAAGTACCAGAATAGATTCTAACATAAGTTAGTTTCCCAACGAATGGATCAGTTGTTGTTTTAAAAGCCAATGCCGAAAATCGCTCACTATCTTTAGCTTTACGATTAACTTTGATAGAGTAATCTTTAGGGTCATATCCATCATAAGATGATATGTCTGCAGGAGAAGGTAAATAATAGGTTATAGCATCCAGAAGCATCTGAACGCCAACATTTTTCAAAGAAGATCCACAAAGCACAGGGATAATTGAATTTTCGATTACACCTTTCCTTATGAGCTTTCTTAATGTCAGCTCATCAGGTTCAACACCATCTAAGTACTCTAACATTACTTCTTCATCAAGCTCAACAAAGGTTTCTACCATTGCCTGTCTATACTGTGAAGCCCTTTCTTTATGCTCACTAGGGATTTCTTTCTCTTCGAATGTAACACCATAATCTTCGGCATTAAAATACAAAGCTCTTTCCCTAACAAGATCTATAATTCCTTCAAACGCATTACTACTTCCAATAGGTATAAAAATAGGAACAGGATTAGCATCTAGCTTATCTTTTATTTCTTGAACAACGTTGAAGAAATCTGCACCCAATCTATCTAATTTATTTACATAAGCAATTCTCGGCACATTATATTGATCGGCTTGATTCCAAACAGTTTCTGTTTGAGGCTCAACACCTCCAACAGCACAAAATACTGCAATCGCACCATCTAACACTCTTAGAGATCTTTGAACTTCAGCAGTGAAGTCCACATGACCAGGTGTATCAATAATATTTATAGCGTGGTCTTTCCAATAACAAGGAGTAGCAGCAGAAGTAATCGTAATACCTCTTTCTTTTTCTTGCTCCATCCAATCCATGAAAGCCGTTCCATCATCAACTTCTCCAATCTTGTGAAGAAACCCAGAATAAAACAACATTCGTTCGGTTGTTGTAGTTTTACCAGCATCTATATGCGCCATTACACCTATGTTTCTAAATTTCTCTATCGGATAATTTCGCGACATAAAGTTTTAGGCTTTTAAATTTACAAAGAACAATTTATTTTTTATGATTACCACTTAAAATGAGCAAATGCTTTATTTGCTTCAGCCATTCTATGAGTGTCATCTCTTTTCTTAACAGAAGCACCTTCACCTTTGTAAGCAGCCATTAGCTCATTCGCTAATTTTTGCGCCATGGTTTTTTCTCGCCTTTGTTTCGAATAATTTTTAATCCATCTAAGAGCAAGAGTAATCCTACGAGACTCTCTAACTTCAATAGGAACTTGATAAGTTGCACCACCCACTCTTCTTGACTTTATCTCCAAAACTGGAGCTATATTAGAAATACTTTTCTTGAAGATTTCTAATGGGTCTTCTTCTAGCTTCTGATGCATAATATCAAAGGCATCATAAATAATTTTTCTTGCTTTATGTTTTTTACCATCTAGCATCATACTATTTACTAGCTTTGAAACCACAAGATCATTATATCTTGGATCGCCTTGTTGTTTTCTTTTATCTGCTCTTTTTTTTCTCATCTTAAAGACTTAATTATTTTTTAGCTCTTTTAGTACCGTACTTAGATCTACTTTTCTTTCTGTCGCTAACACCTTGTGTATCAGCAGCACCTCTAATTACATGAAATCTCACACCAGGAAGATCTTTAACCCTTCCACCTCTGATATAAACAATTGAGTGCTCTTGCAAGTTATGACCTTCACCTGGGATGTAGGCAGTAACCTCAGTTTGATTAGAAAGTCTAACTCTCGCAACTTTTCTAAGAGCTGAATTTGGCTTCTTAGGAGTAGTTGTATATACTCTTGTACAAACACCTCTTTTCTGAGGGCATGCACCCAAAGCAGCAGACTTTGATTTATTAACCTGCTTCTTTCTTCCTTTTCTAATTAACTGACTTATAGTTGGCAC
>JAONBD010000001.1 GCA_028376765.1 Candidatus Kapaibacterium sp. | reverse complement strand
TAAATTAGTAAACTCTAAAATAATTGAAAAGTTTCTAACCTAAAGAGCGACAGACGAGAAAGATTTAATTTCTACCCATTCAAGAATAATGTAAACCCCAATACCCTACAAACCATTTAGAAAATATAAATAAACCGTTTTCTAATATTTTGTTTTTTGATGGGTAGCTTTCGCCCAAAAAAGGTAGCCCCCACCTAAATCCTCCCCCTAAAGGGTGAGGACTTGAAAATCGTAAAAAAGTGTTACCAAGTGTTACCAGATGTAACCTTTTTTTAAATTTCCTGTGAATAATTAGAAATTTTAAACTTGTATGCAACAAAAAATATACATTCTCGTTTACAGCACATAATTAGCACTCAATGTAAAAGAGTGCTAATAGAACGAGAAATTAATTTTTTTATTACTAATCAAAAGAGGGTCAAAAATGGCTTTAACTCCTTTGCATGATAGAGTATTAGTACTGCCTAATGCTCCAGAAGAAACAACTGCTGGTGGAATTATTATTCCAGATACAGCAAAAGAAAAACCACAAGAAGGTACTATCGTTGCCACTGGTAATGGTAAGAAAACTGAAGATGGTAAAGTATTGCCACTTGATGTAAAAACTGGCGATAAAGTACTGTATGGAAAATATGGTGGAACAGAGATTACTGTAGATGGTAAAGAAATGTTAATCATGAGAGAATCAGATATTTACGCTGTTATTTCATAAATAATATTCGTCACTTTAAATTTTGTTCAATTAATAAAAATAGGAAAAAAAATGTCAAAAATTATTAAATATGATGCTGAAGCAAGATCAGCACTACTAAAAGGCGTTGATAAATTAGCTAACGCTGTGAAAGTTACATTAGGCCCAAAAGGTAGAAATGTAATAATTGATAAAAAATTCGGTGCTCCTACAGTTACTAAAGATGGTGTTACTGTTGCAAAAGAAATTGAGCTTGAAGATGCATTAGAAAATCTTGGTGCTAACATGGTTAGAGAGGTGTCTTCTAAAACTTCTGATGTTGCTGGTGATGGTACTACTACTGCTACTGTTCTTGCTCAATCAATCTACAGAGAAGGATTAAAAAATGTTACTGCTGGTTCAAACCCAATGGATTTGAAACGTGGTATCGATATCGCTGTAAAATCAGTTACTGCTGCACTAGCTAAAGTAAGCAAGCCAGTTGAAGATAGCAAAACAATCGCTCAAGTTGCTTCTATTTCAGCAAATAATGATGATGAAATTGGTACTTTGATTGCAGATGCAATGGATAAAGTTGGTAAAGACGGTGTTATTACAGTCGAAGAAGCAAAAGGTACAGCTACTGAGCTAGATACAGTTGAAGGTATGCAGTTCGATAGAGGGTATTTATCTCCTTATTTTGTAACAGATACTGAAGCTATGGAAGTATCTTTAGATGATCCATATATCTTGATTTTTGATAAAAAAATCTCTGCTATTAAAGATGTTCTTCCAATTTTAGAGAAAGTTTCTCAAGCTGGTCGTCCATTATTAATTATAGCTGAAGATCTTGAAGGCGAAGCTTTAGCTACATTAGTAGTTAATAAATTACGTGGAACTTTACGTATCGCTGCTGTAAAAGCTCCTGGCTTTGGTGATAGAAGAAAAGCTATGCTCGAAGATATTGCTGTATTAACTGGTGGTACTGTAATTTCAGAAGAAAAAGGTTTCAAATTGGAAGCTGCTGGTCTTGCTGAATTAGGTACTGCTAAAAGAGTTGTAATCGATAAAGATAACACTACTGTTGTTGATGGATCAGGTAATGACGATTCAATCAAAGCAAGGATCAATGAAATTAAAGGTCAAATCGACAAATCTTCTTCAGATTATGACAAAGAGAAATTGCAAGAAAGATTAGCAAAATTATCTGGTGGTGTTGCTGTTATTAAAATTGGTGCATCAACTGAAGTAGAAATGAAAGAGAAAAAAGCTAGAGTAGAAGATGCATTGCACGCTACTAGAGCAGCTGTTGAAGAAGGTATTGTTCCAGGTGGTGGAACTGCTTACCTTAGAGCTATTACTTCGGTAGAAGGCTTAGAAGGTGCTAACCATGACCAAACTGTTGGTATCGATATTATCAGAAGAGCAATCGAAGCTCCATTAAGACAAATTGTAACTAATGCGGGCGAAGAAGCATCAGTTGTAGCAAATAATGTTAGAAATGGAAAAGGTGCTTACGGGTACAATGCAAGAACTAGTGAATATGGCGATTTATTTGACATGGGTGTAATTGACCCTACTAAAGTAAGCCGTGTAGCATTAGAAAATGCAGCATCTGTTTCTGGATTATTATTAACAACAGAAGCAACAATTGTTGACAAAGCCGAAGAGAACGGTGGCGGTGGTGCTCCTGCTGGTATGCCTGATATGGGTGGCATGGGCGGAATGGGTGGCATGGGCGGAATGATGTAAGCACCCATCGGGTGATTTTACATGGCTCATGGTGAGCAAATAACTCACTATTTCCTCATATAACTTAGTCAAAAATCATTCACGAACTGTCTTCCCTCCGAGGGAAGTCCCGAAGGGGATGGGTGACATAGTTATTCAGAAGGCTTCAGCCTAACGAATCCAATATAATAAGTAAAACTAAGCCTCCAAGAAATTGGGGGCTTTTTTATGTTTTGTGCTAATTTTGAGTTATGTTTTAATTTATTTTGTATGATAAGGAAAAAATATTTGGATATATATATACATATTATGCAAGTGATAATTTTGCACAACAAACAAAAGTTTTGTGTTAATATTTTTTTTACAATAATAGGAGTTATTATGCTTGCTAAGTCAAAGCTGTTATTTTTTACAATATTTATTTTCTTAAGCTCAGTTACACTAGAAGCGCTAGAACTAGTTGGAATTGAACAAGGTCCTAACGGCTATACAGCTGGTCATTTTCAGGATGTGGGTCCTGGTGGAGGTTGGTACTTCACAACAGTTTTTGGACCAAACGGTAATCCAATATATACATCAGGTGATTTAGTATTAGAACTTCCTCCTTTTGGTACTGTTATAATTCATTTTGAATTTTATCATAATAATAATAAAAAAGCTATAGAAAATACTAAAAAGATTAAAACTGCTAACCTTTTAAAATACAATGATTCAAGAATAAAATACTTAGGTGAAGATATTGGTGCATTGATGATGATTGTAACAGACACTGAAGGTAGAATTTTAAGCAAAGAGTTTCTTGATTCAAATAGTGGTTATCTATCAAATCAAATACCTACCGAAGAGAGGATGTTGATCATTAATGTAATAAATAATTACTTTTCAGAAACAATAAAAATAATAACAAAATAAGGAATTAAAATGAATATAACTTTCAAAACAACTACTGCTTTGCTTTTCTTGTTTTTTGCAACTATTACACAGGCTCAGATGATTCCGAATCATAAGTCAACAGTTGCTTCAGATGAGTATCTTTTTATAATATTTAAACAGAATTATAATAGTGATATTATTGCATATAATATAATTGGTCAAGATTGGTCTTCAATAGGTCGATTTTATAAAACTTTTGATGGTTTCAAAGATAGTATTTACACATTAGGGGTTGATGAAGTAAAGTACGAAACAGTATTTCATCTAAACTCTGGTACATCAAAAAGTTTATTAGAAGTCAGGGATTCCACAAATTCAACTCCAATAGCTTTTTTCTATTCAGGAGAAGTTACAAGAGGTGATACTATATTAGCAGCAACGGATAGAGATAAGTTTATCGAACTTCAAGATTCATTGAATGTTCATATGAACACAAACCACACTATGCCATTTACAAATGGTATGCAATCGGTTGGACAAGTAGCTTACCCTATTTCTTTTGATGAAGCAGACAGCTATGTATCTGGATATACACCGAGTGAACTAGCTTATGTAGTAGAATATAATGCTGATGGTTACAAATTTGAGTTAATCCAAGATACTGATAGAAGTGACTTATTAGTTGGTTTTAGGTATAAAAGCGGTCTTAACAGTAATACTTACACCAAATTTATAGTGCCAAATAACTAGTATTTATTAAAAATATAAAACGCAAAAGCCTCCAAGAAATTGGGGGCTTTTTTGATATATATATTAATTTAAACCCTTCATAAATCAAGAAAATATTAAGCTTATAAAACAAGAAAGTGAAACAATCTGGGATTGTGATAGGATTGCAATTGCAAATATTTTTGATGAAAATGATAATCTATTTAGAAGATTAGCTAAATGATTACTTTACAAAAAGCACTTAAGATGCAATAATTAATAATAACTCTAATTTTGCTCAATCCAAATTTATTTTTATTTTGGAAAAAGAAAATAGTAATTCAATCATAAAAGGAAAAAAAAATGAATCAATCTAACCCAATAGCAAGAGCTACTTTTAAGGTATGCTTAACAACTTTAATAGTACTATTATTATCAAGCCAATCACTACATTCAGAGGAAAAGGTTAATGATGATAAATTTGATTTAAATTTAACACTTAATTCAGATGCCTTTTTTGGATTCTATCCATTTTTCGCTGGTTCCTACGAACTAAATGATAATATTGATTTTACATTTTATGGTATTTTATGGTCTGGTGGAACGGGAGAAAATTGGGGTAATTGGACTGAATTCGGTGCTGGTATTGGTTTTAATATAACTGAATCAATATATGTTAATCCACAAATTGGAATATTAAATGGAAGTTTAACTTCTGGCTTAGGTAATACGGTTTTGGGTGAAGGAATTGTGCCAAACTTAACAGTTTTGGTTGAAAATGGAAGAACTGAAGGAGAAATCTATGCTGGTTACTATTATGGATTTGATCACGGAAACCCAGTAACAAATAATTATTTACATTGGTGGTTAAGCGGAGGTTACGATTTAGGAAAAATAATTTCAATTGGTGCACATTTTGAACACCTAAGATTTACTGGAGGACAGAATCAACCAAGTAACTCGGCTTATGATTATTATATGGCTGTAGGTCCGTACATAAAAATATCTAGTCCAAATGGTGGCTCCTTTGTTAAATTCATAGCTGCTAGTGATTTACGTCCAGATGATGAAATTGCAAAAAGCGGTCTAAATCAACCTTCATTCTTTAAATTAATTGTTGGATTTGGCATTTAACTTTGCAACCATTCAAATATTATTTTGTTAAAACACTCTGAAAAGTAACACTTACGCTTTGAATTTTTAATACACTAAATTGTAATAATTAATATGAGAAATATATCAATTAGGTATCAAATTATTTCATTATGTATTCTGATTTCAATTGGAATAACATTAGCAGTCTCTTATGTAAGTTTAAATACTTCAGTTGATGCACAAAAAGAAGCAATTTATAGGGGTTTTGATGGACTGAAAATGTCAAAAAAAGATGTAGTAAAAGCTTATTTCAATACTATCAATAATCAAATAATTGAATACAGTAATAATAATATGATTGTGGATGCAACTGTTGAGTTCAATGAATCAAAAAGGGAACTGCAAGACAAAATATTACCAACTATTAAAGACTCAGTTTTAATTTCTTCTCTAAATAATTTTTACAATAATGATTTTAATACTAAATATGAAAGTATAACTAAACATAAACTTGATGAAAATCTTGTTCCCAAATCAAAGTTTGGCCAATATTTACAACAGAAATTTATTTCAGATAATCCAAAGCCCTTAGGTTCCAAACATCAGTTAGATTACTATGATGGAAACTTGGATCTATACTCAAGAACACATCAAAAATATCACCCTACTATTCGAAGTTTTCTTGAAAGGTTTGGATATTATGACATTTTTATAGCTGATATTGATGGAGATATTATTTATTCAGTTTTTAAAGAAGTAGATTTTGCAACAAATCTTAATAACGGTATCTACAAAAATTCTGCTATTTCTAGAGTATTTAATAAAGCCATAAATGCAAGTAATTTAGATTTTGTGGGTTTTGAAGATTTTGATAGATATTTCCCTTCATATGAGGCTGCTGCTTCATTTATTGCATCACCAATTTTTGATGGAAAAAAGAAGATTGGAGTGCTAATTTTTCAAATGCCAGTTGATAGAATCAATGATCTAATGACTAGTAATCATAATTGGGAGACAAACGGATATGGCAAAACTGGAGAATCTTATATAGTTGCAGATAATTACACAATGAGATCGAATTCCAGATTTTTAATTGAAGACAAAAATGGTTTATTAGATGTATTGAAAAATAGTGAGACTGGATCTGATATAAATTCTATTGACAATTATAATTCCTCAATTTTATTTCAAAAAGTTAAAACTAACTCAATCGAATCGGCACTGAATGGTGAATCTGGACATAACATTATCAAAGATTATAGAAATGTTGAAGTTCTAAGCTCATTCACAAACATTGAAATTTTGGGTTTGAATTGGGCATTAATTGTAGAGATCGATAAAGAGGAAGCTTTCTCAGCTATAAAAGATATGAAATCGGAACTAATACGAGTTGGTTTAATAGCAATTCTAGTTAGTACTATAATAGGATGGATACTTGGTAGCATAATTTTCTCTAATATCAAAAAGTTTAACAAAAATACAGAGTCAATTATTAAAAATGTATCAGACGGAAATCTTGATTCAAGACTTGATATAAACAACCTATTGGTTGACTTTAAGAAACAAGGTGAAGGATTTAATAAACTAATTGATGAATTTTCGAGAATTATAAAAGAATCTACTAGAGTTTTAGATATGCTTGCAGCAGGTAATCTCTCTGCCCGAATGGAAGGAGAGTTTAAAGGAGACTTTGAACCTTTAAAAGAGAGCACTCACAAGTTAGTTGATAATATGGAGAATTATCTAGCTAAAAGTATTAGTAATATATTAAATAGAGTTAGTAATGGTGATCTGTCTGCTCGGATGGAAGGAGAATTTCAGGGTGAGTTCAAAACACTTCAAGAAAACATTAATAATTTCACATTATTTCTAGATGAAATAATTACTAAGGTTATGGCATCTGTTCAAGATACACTTGAAGCATCTACAAATGTATCTTCTTCAGCCGAGTCATTATCAAGCATGTATAATCAACAAACTCAGCAAATAGAGTTAATAGCAAGCTCAGCTGAGGAATTATCTTCAACTCTTAGTACTAATGCAAAGGATACAGAAAAATCAACACAATATGCTACAGAAAGTGAACAGATTGTAAATGATAGTTCAGAAATATTAAAACAGACTATCAAATACATTCATGAGGTGGCAGATATTGTTTTTGAATCAGTTGATAAGATTGAAACACTTCAAAAATCTAGTAATGAAATTAGCGATGTAGTAAATGTAATAAATGAAATAGCAGATCAAACTAATATGCTTGCATTGAATGCTGCAATTGAAGCTGCAAGAGCTGGTGAGCAAGGAAGAGGTTTTGCAGTTGTGGCTGATGAAGTAAGAAAATTATCAGAAAGAACAACTGCATCAACTCAGTTGATATCTGAAACAATAGGTAAAATACAAAGTGATACAAACGAAGCTGTTCTTTCTATGAAAAAAGGGAGCTCTTCATTAAAAATTGGAATAGACCATACAGATAAAGCATCAGCGGCCTTAAGCAAAATTTCTACTACAATAGAAGAGATCATTAAACTAATCAGTGGTATTAATATAGCAGTAGAAGAACAATCCACAACAAGTGGACAAGTCTCTGAAAATGTGTTAGAAATATCAGATGTTGCGTATAAAACAATGGAAGAAGTTACTCAAATTTCTAATAGGTCTAAATCACTTCTAAATATGATGAATGATCTAGAAAACCTTCTTGAAAGATTCCAAACAAGTAAAAATGATGCTACTGAAGAAAAAAGATTAACTGGTGGAAAAAGTAGTATCTCTGAAAGGCTATTAAACTAATATCATATTTAGAATTGTGAAAATTATATTCATTATTACTTTTTCCTTTTTTCTATTTTCTAATGAATTTTACTTTAAAAAATCAAATTATGAGGTAGTTGGCTCCATATCAAAGTTTAATTCAACTAATCATGAAATTTCATATGGAAAACCTGCCGAGTTTAAAGCTGATGAATAGATAGGGGTTTGCTTGATTTATGGCAAACCATTTTACGGTAAAGATTTGGGATATCCCATAAATAAACTTGATTTTCTCAAAATTATGTATAATACTTTACAGCTCAATTAATATCAAAAATAGAAAATGTGGTTTTATTGCTAATTAAATACTAATTATAAATTCGGCACCATTTTCATGGTTTATTGCATTAATTTTCCCATCATGTGCATCTAATATTATTTTAGTTGCGGTGAGGCTTAAACCGTAACCTTCACCATGACTCATTAGTTCATCAGATTCGAATAGTTCAAATATTTTTAGCTTTACTGATTCTTCTATTCCAGGGCCGTTGTCTCTAATTACAGTTTTATATTTGTCATTATCTAAAAATCCATTAATCAAAACTTGGGTTTTGTTATTTGAGTATTTAATTGCGTTATGCAGTACTGATTCAAAAGCTTTTAGGATTAAGGAGGAATCAGCTTCTATTTCTTTTTCAGAACCTGGTAGATCAATAATAATTTGTACTTGCTTTTCATTAGCAAAGTCTTTTAAATTGAAAACGGCTTGCTCAATTATTGACTCCACAGTTTGGATTTGCTTGTTAATCATATATTGGTTTGTAGAAAGTCTGGTAATCAGCAAGGCTATATCCGCAAATTTACGAAGGCGGCTTTCCGATTTCAAAATCTCTTCTACACTTTCGATAATATCAGGATCTTCTGCAATTGCTTGAATCAATTTTGCATTCCCATTGATTCCAATTAGAGGTGTATTTAGCTCGTGAGAGAGCAAACCAAGAAAGTATGATTTAGCAGAATCTAAGTTACTTAGTTTTTTGAATGCTTCAGCCAAGTCAACTTGCTTTTGCTTCAGTTCGGCTTCACTTTTGTACAGCTTTAATGCCTCTGATACAGTAAGGTTTAAATCATTTTCATCCCATGGTTTGGAAATATATCTGTATAACTTTGCTTTGTTAACTGCATTTGTAACACCTTCCATAGTTGCTTGGCCAGTTAAAAGTATTAGCTTTGCTTTCGGTAATTTTGAATAGGCTTTAAATAAGAACTCATCACCTTTCATTTCGGGCATTTGATAATCTGAAATTATCATCTGGATGTCAAAATCATCTTCAAGTAATTCATCAATTAGTTCAAGTGCTTCTTCACCCGATTCTGCGATTTCTATTGTAAAATCACTATGAATATTTGATAGTTCAGTCTTTAAACTATCAAGAATGATTTTTTCATCATCTACACAAATAATTACTTTTTCTGTCATTTCTTCCTACTTCAAAATATAGATTGGTTCAAATAGTTCTTCTTTTCGAGATAGCCTAGTTACTATGGCAAGGTTTTCGTGATGTATTTCGTCAAACTTTTTTATTATTATTTTCCCTTGCTTATTGACAATATGTTCAGCTAATCTCATACCAATTTTAAGCTCTTTTATCATAATAGTTTCTTTTTCAACTTTAGTATCAGAGCTAACCGAAATTAGATCTTTGAACTTATTAAAGATCTGGTCATCATACATTTTTTCAATTTTATTAAGCTGTTTAATTACTTCAAGTTTATCAATACCACTTTGAAGTTTGTTATCGTAGTCAATTACAACCCTCAGAATACGACTAATTTTGTTAATTGACCCATCAACTGCACCATTAACAATTTGCTCAGGACCATAATTAATATTGGAAACACCATTATTTATTGATTCAAATTGTGGAATATTATTAGTAATCTCGACTGATAACTTTATACAGTTTTTAACTTCTAATGATTCATGATGACTCAAATGTCCGCCTCGCAAGTATTTATTTTTAATTTCCTCTTTTAAATCAATTAATCCGATTAAACATATTAATGAAGCAACTTCTACTTCCCAATTTAATCTTTCATCAATTTCATTTGATATTTGTCTTGCAAGATCTTTAATACGGAGTGATTTTTCAAAAATTTCAGAATCAACTTTAGAAAGAATCCTAATAAAAGAAGAAATTAATCCTTTTAAAGTTTGATTTAAAAGAATTTCAATCTTAAGGTTTTTTTCACGAAGATCGTTAGTTTGTTCGGCTATTTTTACCTGCAAAATTCTATTTAGTTCTTCTAGCTTTGATTCTTGAAGAGCAATTTTTTTATCTTTGTAAAAACTTCTAAAAGCTTCAGAGATAGTTAGTTCTAAATCCTCTTTTTCCCAAGGTTTGGAAATAAAGCGATACAAACCAGCATTTATAACCGCATTACCAACACCTTCGGCTGTTGCCTGTCCAGTTAGTAAAATTCTTTTTGTCTTGGGAAGAGTTTTAGAACAGTTTATTAGAAATTCGTCGCCTTTCATACCTGGCATAACATAATCCGAAATAATAATTGGGATTTCTCTACCATTTTCTGTTTCTTCTTCAATTATTTCAAGAGCTTCATCGGCAGATTCAGCAACTTCAATTTCAACTAAATCTCTAAAAGTACTACTCAATTCAAGCTTTAAACTATCCAGAATAATTTTTTCATCATCAACACATATTATTAGGGGTTTATTCATTTGTTAATGCCGGTAGATAAATGTAAAATGTTGTTCCCTTACCAATTTGGGACTCAAATGTAATTCTTCCTTCGTGCTTTGCAATAATTTTTGTTGCAATATCAAGTCCAATTCCAGTACCTTCGCCAGCTTCTTTAGTTGTGAAAAAGGGATCAAAAATCTTTTTCTGTATATCTTCTGGGATACCAGGCCCATTATCAGAAATAGAGACTTTAACCATATCACCTTCTAGTATTGTTTTTATTTCTATGGTTCCGCTATTTTTCATAGCCTGTAGTGCATTATGTATAATATTAGTCCAAACTTGATTAAGTTGGTCTTCATAGCACATAATTTGTGAGGTAAAGGAATAATCTTTTACAATTTCAACCCCTTGCTTTATCTGATTATTATATATAATTAATACAGAATCCAGCCCACTTGACAAATTAGCGTAAGCTTTTGTCTCAGAAAAATCATGTCGAGAGAAATTTTTCAAAGCAAATACAATTTTGCTAACTTTATCTAAAGCTAATTTAATAATTTCAGCTGATGTTTTTAGCCCATTAATCTTTGATAAAGATTTAATTATTTCTTCTGAATTAAGGGATAAAATTTGTTTTGTATCACTATCAATCTCATAGATTCCAGCATTAGCTAAATTTTCTGCAAACGATTCGTTAAAAGAGTTTTCTTTAAGCTGAAGCTTAAGTGATTTTTTTAGCTGTCTCTCTTCTCGTGAGCTCAAAACCTGTTGGGATTTTGACCCTGATTTTAATAAATTTTGATAGGCATCAAGTTGGTCTTGGTTCAGTTGAGATAAAACTTTAGGAAGAGTATTTACTATAAATTCTACGTTCACAATTTGATTAGAATTTGAAGACTTAATAGCACCTAGTGGAGTATTTATCTCATGTGCAACCCCTGCAACAAGCTGACCTAGAGCTGCCATTTTTTCATTTTGAATTAATTGAGACTGAGTTTGTTTAAGCTCTACCAGTGTAGATTCGAGTTCTTTATTATTAATTTCCAATATATTTCTGGAACTTATTAATTCAAGATGATTTTTTATTCTTGCCAATACTATAGGAGGGCTAATTGGTTTTGAAATGAAATCCACTGCACCTAGCTCTAAACCCCTTGTTTCATCTTCGATCTGGTTTTTTGCTGTAATAAAAATAACTGGTATATTTTTAGTTATCGTATTTTCTTTAAGCTTGGAGCAAACTTCAAAACCATCCATACCAGGCATCATAATATCAAGTAAAATTAAATCTGGTAATTTGTTTTCAGCAATTTTTAGAGCTTTTTCTCCATTAAGGGCAACAAACTTTTTATGATCTTTTAGAATTTCACCAAGAACATCAATGTTTTCGGGAGTATCATCAACAATGAGTATTTTATTTATTTCATTCATTTGGGTTCCATCCGATTATCGTTATATCATCTCTCTGAGATTCTTGTTTTTGGAAATTATGAAGTTCTCCCAACAAAGTATTCTTCTGTTCTAAACTTTTTTTGTTGTGGTGGCTCAATAAAAGCTCTTTAAATTTTTTGGAACCAAGTTTTTTTCCAAACTGATCATTTTGATCTGGAAAACCATCACTAGTTAAATACAAATAGCTAACTTCTGATACATCAAGTTCATGACTCTCAAAAGAATTTGTATTCTTAAAATAATCTCCAATAGCTTTTCTAGATCCTTTTACTTCGTGTAATTCTGAATCTTTAATAAAAAGTAGTGGTCGTTTTGCACCTGAAAACTGAATTAGCTTCGATTTTTTATCAACTCTGATTAAACAAACATCAATTGTGTCTCTCAAATAATTTGCATTTTCACTTTTATTAAGGGAATCGGAAAACTTTTTATCAAATTTTTCTAAAATTAAATCACAATCATAAATCTGTTCACTCAATATACAATCATCCATAATCTTTGAACCTATCATTGATAACATAGCCCCTGGAACTCCATGCCCTGTACAATCACATACTGCTAACCAAGAATATTTATCATTTTGTTGCATCCAATAATAATCCCCTGATACAATATCCTGTGGTTTAAAAAGAATAAAATAATCTTTAAATAATTTATCTATTTGGGATTCCCAGGGCAGAACTGATTTTTGAATTAATTTAGCGTAGGATAGCGACTCTAAAATATGGTTGTTTAATTCTTGTAATTTAGAGTTTTTTGTTGTTAATTCGTTTCTAGACCTACTTAACTCAAGGTGTGTTTTTACCCTTGCCAAAACAGATGGTGGTGAGATTGGTTTAGAAATAAAGTCAACTGCTCCAAGTTCAAGTCCTTTAGTTTCATCTTCAACTTGATTTTTTGCTGTAATAAAAATTATAGGAATATCTTTTGTTTTTGGATTTACCTTTAGGATTTTACAAACTTCAAAACCATCCATACCAGGCATCATAATATCAAGTAAAATAAGGTCTGGTGATTTTTCGTTTGCAATTTTAATTGCTTTTTTGCCATTCAAGGCAACACTTTTCTTGTAATCCTTAAGAATATTACCTAATACATCTATATTCTCTGGGGTATCATCAACAATTAATATTCTGCTATTATACATCAACATCCTTTTTCAATTCTTCTGCTTTTTCTAAAGCTTCTTCAAAGTCGTAACCGGAAACTGAGTCTTTTATAGATTCAAATTTCAATCGTAATGTGCCTAACCCATCAAGATCTAGTATTTCATCTAAGGTGTTTGATGAATCAAAATCATCTTCACTAAGTAAATCCAAAAGGATATTAAATAATTTAGATAGCTCTGCTTTATCCAATTTTTTATCATCGTTTGATTCGGAATTGCTATTTTCTACTAATTTTTCTTTCAGTTCTTTAATTACCTCATCAATTGCATTTTTCAGCTCAAAAGTATTACCACTAACTGGAATAAAAGAATCTTCGTTTAATTTATCTTCCATTGTTTTAGAATGATTAAACACTTTTTCAGCACCAATATTTCCTGAAACGCCTTTTAATGTATGGGCTTTTCTAACAGAAGCTTCTCTGTCATTTTTATCAAAATCAGTAATTAAGTCGGATATGAAGTCCTCATTCTTTTTTAAAAATTTACTTAATAATGATAAGTATAATTTTTTGTTATCAGCCAATCGCTTTAGTCCAGATTCAGTATTAATTGAATTAAGATCAGGGATAGTAATATCAGATTTCGCATCTGATTTTTTAACATTTTGAACCATTCCTTCTCTTGGCTTGATCCACTTTACCAATGCACCAAAAACTTCATCAGGATCAATTGGTTTAGTAACAAAATCTTGCATTCCAACATCAATACACTTTTCCTTGATACCGACCATAGCATCTGCTGTCATAGCAACAATTTTAATTTGTTCTGATGTATAATCCTGCCTAATTGTTTTAGTAGAAGTATAACCATCCATAACTGGCATTTGAAGATCCATTAATACTATATCATAAGCTTCTGGACCATTT
This sequence comes from Candidatus Kapaibacterium sp., assembly GCA_028376765.1. GTDB lineage: Bacteria > Bacteroidota > Ignavibacteria > Kapaibacteriales > UBA2268 > JAJRPT01. The sequence continues at coordinate 77,791 of JAONBD010000001.1, read as the reverse complement.
TCTTTAACCTTATCAACAGCAATTTGCCCATTATCTGCAACATCAACATTAAAACCAGAACTTTCAAAAAGTTCAGTTGCGACTTGTTGGTTGATTTCATTATCTTCTACCAACAATATATTTGCACCTTTTATTTCATTTAGAGCAAATTCATGTTTTGTTCCGTCTTTATGTTTTCTAGATCTCTTAGTATTGCCCTTACCAAACAATTCCATTATTGTATCAAATAGTAAGGAGTAGTTAACTGGCTTCACAAGGAAAGCATCTATACCTACTTTATTGGCCTGACTAATTAATTCTTCTCTATCATAGGCTGTAACCATAATTACAACTGGTATTTGAGGAATTAATGCATCATGCTTAATTATATCTGAAGTTTCAATACCATCCATTTCAGGCATATTCCAATCCATCAGCACTAGTTCATAAGGTTGGTCTTTAGACCTCTGCAATTCACCTATTGCTTCGCTACCCGAACTAACAGTATGAACTTCAAAAGAAAAAGATTCTAATGCTTCTTGCAGAACTTTTAATGAAGTTGAATTATCATCACAAATAAGAACCTTCATACCTCTTAAATCTACACTTGGAGTAAATGTTCTATCTCTTTCGTTATTAGATCTATCAAAAACAGCAGTGAAATAGAAAGTCGTACCAACATCAGGTTCAGATTCAATCCATATATCTCCATTCATCATCTCTACTAAACTTTTAGATATAGTAAGTCCAAGTCCAGTTCCACCATACTTTCTAGTAGTAGAGCTATCAGCTTGGGTGAATGATTGGAAAAGTTTATTTACTTGGTCTTGTGTCATTCCAATACCAGTATCTTTCACAGAGAATTCAAGTTTAATTTCTTTAGAGCTATCCATTACTCTTTTAACATAAACAAAGATTTCTCCATTATCAGTAAATTTCACAGAATTTGAACAAAGATTAGTAATAATCTGACCTAATCGCAAAGGGTCACCAACTAGATTTACTGGGATTTCGTGATCAATACCAAATACAAGTTCAAGACCTTTTTGCTGAGCTTTGAATGTTATTAGGTTAGAAACTGTATCGATTACCTGTTCAATATCAAACTCGATATGTTCAACTGATAATTTACCAGCTTCTATCTTAGAAAAATCAAGAATGTCATTTATAATCCCTAGAAGAGATTTAGCAGATTTTTCAACTTTTGATAAATAATCGTGTTGTTTTTTATCCAAGTCTGTCTTCAAAGCTAGATGAGTTAATCCAATAATTGCATTCATTGGAGTTCTGATCTCATGGCTCATATTAGCAAGGAATTGAGATTTTGCTGAATTAGCAGCGTCAGCTGCTTGAATTGCTTTTTCAAGCTTTTCTTGAGCTTTGTTTCGTTCGGTAATATCTCGGCTTATACCTAACAAACCTAATAATGTGCCATTTAAATCAAAAAATGGTGTTTTTAAAGTATCAAGTAAGACCTTGCTCCCATCAGGATAATCTACCCATTCCTCGTTATTTCTCTTAAAGCCTTGGTCCAACATTTTTTTGTCATTCTCTCTGAAAAAATCAGCCGTATCTTTAGGGAATAAATCATAATCAGTTTTGCCTATTACATCATTATTTTCCATACCTATGAACTTCTTAAATGCCGTATTTGCTTGTACGTAATTTCCACTGGTATTTTTTGCAAAAATCAGATCAGGTATAGAATCATAAAGGGACTGCATCAAAGCCCTGTTTTCAATTAATTCTTCTTCTTTTTGTTTTTCATCTGTAATATCTTGGACAACTCCTAAGACTTCTATGGGTTTTCCATTGTCATCTCTTACTACCTCGCCTATTGCATGAGCCCAAATAACTTTACCATCTTTAGGACGCTTATAAGGATATATCACATCGTATCTAGGTCTTTTGCCTTCTATTGCTTCGTTATAGTTAACACCAGCAGCATCTGCTAATTCAGGGCTTATCTCTGAAATTCTTTTTAGCCAATCTTCTTCGAGGTAGTATTTGTAATCAGGTTTATGTTCTTCTCCAAATATTTCTTCTAATTTGTCAGAGGAAACATAATATTCTGGATTATTTAAATCAGTATACCAAAAAGCAGATTTTGATAAATCAAGAGCATTTTCTACTAGTATATTATTTCTTTTTAATTCTTCTTCAGCATTTTTTATATCCGTAATATCCTGAGCTACACCCATCATTCTAACTGGATAACCATTTTCATCTCTTATTACCGTTCCCTTATTCCGGATCCAAACTATTTCATCATTTGTTTCTTTTTTATATTTATGAGTTATATCATAATCATTAGACTCTCCTTGAAGTGTATTAGCCATATTTTCCATAACTAATTTTGCATCTTCAGGGCTAACTTCTTGAATTACTCTCATATAATCAGAGATATTCACGTAACCATTTTTAAAACTTTTAACACCAAGTAGAGTTATCAGTTCATCTGTAACCTTAAATTTCATGTCTTGCATTTCAACACCAGCAACTTCAACTTCCCAAGCACCAGATTTACTTAAATCAAGTGCTGTTTTACTGGTTAGGCCTGCTTTTATTATTTCCTCTTCTGAGATTTTTTTATCAATAGCAAAACCTAGTTGTATCCCAATTTGTTCTACTAAATCTAGTAAATCATCATCTGGTTTTTCTTCTTCTTTTGAGAAAAATTCCAGAACACCAAAAACTTGGTTATCAATTATAATTGGGAAAGCAAAACCTCCTTTTACTCCCAGTTCTTTTGCAGCTTTATTTCTAGGAAAATTATTATCTAAGAGTACATTTTCTATCCAAGCAGCTTTTTTAGTTTTCCATACTCTTCCTGGTAAACCTGTACCAATTTTGAAATCTGTATTGTTTGTTATTTCAATAAAATTTTCAGAATTGTATTTGCTATTTGAATACCATAAACCAGAAGGTTTTAGAATTGTTTTATCATTATTCAAAATATAGGCATGGCCTACTGGCCAGTTTTTAAATTTTGCTACATATGTTAATGAAAGAGTTATAATTCCATCTATAAGATCTGAATTATAAGCTTCAAGAGCAATATCTTTTAGAAGTTGAGCTTTATTCTTTTCAAAAGTAATTGCTTTTTCATTTTCTATTCTATCTGTTATATCAGTTATGGATCCTACCATTCGCAATGGCTCACCCTTATTTCCCCTTTGAACTACAATTCCTTTGTCATCAACCCATATTATCCTTCCATCAGGATTTATCATTCTGTGAGTAGACTTATAATCGGCTTTCCCTTCCAAACAATCATTGACTTTCGCCATCACTTCTTCGCGATCTTCCTCATAAATTAATTGAGCGAAGAAATCCATTCCATGTTCCACTTTATCATAATCAACTTGGAGAATATCACACCATGTAATATTATGTTTCACCTTTTCTTCTGGAATAAACCAATCCCAAACGCCTTCTCCAGTAGCTTCAAGTGCGTAATTGAGCTGTTCTTCTGAAACCTTAAGTTTTTCTTCAGCTTCTTTTCTCTCCGTTATATCCTCATTAATTCCCATTAAAATTTTAGGTGATCCATCATCATATTTCTCAACAACTTTACCTGCTCCACTTAGCCAAATATACTGCTCATACTTAGGATGTCTATATCTGAATTCAGAGTAATATGACTCCGTTTTACCTTCTAGATGATCGGTCAGTGCTTGGAATGTTGCTTCCGAATCATCAGGATGTAATCTCTTTGCCCATTCATCAGATACTTTTACTATTGCGGGATCAAATCCAAATACATCAAGATACTTTTCTGAAGCAACAGTTTTATCTTCCTTAACAAACCACTCCCAAGTTGCAAGACCAGCACTTTCTGTAGCGATTTTAAATCTCTCTTTACTTTTTAGTATTTCATTCTCTTGCTCTTTCCGTCTTGATATATCTTGATTTATACCCATGAAAATTAATGGAGACCCATCTTCATTCCACTTTACTATTTTACCAATTCCAGAAATCCATTTGTAGCTCTGCATATCTCTAGACAAGTACCTGAATTCAAGTTCATATTTATTTGATTTGCCAGTGATGTGATCTAAAAATGTTTTTTCAACGATTTCAACATCATCGTGATGTATTCTAGAATCATACTCATCAACCTTATTCTTGTTATCCTTTTTTATATCGAACATTTTGTACCAAGTGTCATTTGCACTTAGCTCATCATCTTCCAAATTCCATTCCCAAATAGCAAGTCCACCGCTTTGAACTGCAAGCTCGATCATTTGTTTATCCTGCTCCTTTCCCTGCTCTGCTTCTTTCCTTCCAGTGATATCGAACATTGCGCCATCGAGCAATTTCTCTTTATTATTTTCAGAGGATACTGTTCCTTGCTCGCTAATCCATTTAACATCGCCTAAAGCTGTTATGATCCGGTATTCAATTGTGTACGAATTATTATTCTTCAGCTGTGTTTCAATTTGATCTGCAACAAATTCTCTATCATCAGGATGAATTGTATCATTAAATGTAAGCTTTCCTTTTAAGTATGCTTCCTTAGGGTAGCCAATCAATTCATTAACTTTATCACTCATGAATAACATTGTCCAATCTTTATCTAGCTTACATCTAAATATTACACCTGGAACATTTGACAACATTGAGCTGAATCTTTCTTCGCTTTCTTTAATAATTTTTTCTTGCTCTTTTCGCTCAGATATGTCTTCTTCAATTGCAATAAAGTGAGTTACTTCCCCTTTTTCATTTTTTACATTTGAGATTGATATACTTGCCCAAAATATTGTTCCATCTTTATGTTTATTTTGAAGCTCACCTCTCCATATTTTGCCAGATTGAATAGTCTTCCAAAGATTGGAATAAACTTTTGGTGGTGTTAACCCTGATGACAATAGACTTGGTGTTTTCCCATCTGCTTCTTCAATAGAATAGCCTGTTATTGCAGTAAATTGTGGGTTGATATATTCAATTTCGCCTTTTGTATTAGTGATAAAAACCGCAGCAGGATTTTGATCCATTGCAACAGAAAGTTTCTTAATATTCTCTTGAACCTTAATTTGTTCAGTAATATCTAGGCGGATAGAAAGAAATTTGTGGGGGTAACCTTTGTCATTTAATTGAGGTACGACTACTGTTTCAGTCCAGTAATAGCTACCATCTTTTGCCTTGTTTTTTACTCGGCCCTTCCAAGTTTTTCCTCTTTTAATAGTATTCCAGAAGTCCAACCAAAATTCTCTAGAGTGAAACCCGCTATTGATTATGTTGTGATTTTTTCCAATTAATTCATTTCTATCAAATTTGGAAATTTTACAGAAATAATCATTTACCTCGATAATATTACCTTTTCGATCCCCCAGAGAAACTATTGCAGATTGATTTAATGCTGTCGTTTGCATTGATAATTCTGTTGTTTGTTTTGCAACAAGCTCTTCCAAGTTTTTATTTAGATCTCTTATGTTTGTTGCGTTGGATTTTCGTTCGTAGAAGCTCACAATATACCTGCAAAGGGTATTAAGTAGATTGATTTCTTCTTCTAAAAATGGGCCTTTATAAGCTAAAGGTTTTTTCTCTTTATAATATATTTCGATTGATCCTAAAGGTAAGCCATTGTATTCTAAATCTTGAGTTAATAACCATTGGCTTTCTTTAAAGTTTTCGCTTTCATGAATTTGATCTAAAAATTCTATTCTTGCACTTGTAATTTGAGGAAATTGCCAAGCTGGAGGGATTAATTTCACAATTTCACTAAAAACTGTTTCATAATCTTTTACTACCTTTTCAGTAATCACAGAAACTTGATTTAATAAATTTAGCTCTTTAATTCTTTCCCCCATGTCATAAGAGACATGAGTAATTTTTTGCTTTAATTGAAGCTCATTAGTTACATCTTTCCCAATACAATGTATAATTTCATTAATTGGAATAAGCTCAAAATTAAAAAAGAAATCTCCAATTTGAAGTTCAGTATTAAGCTCATTTTTTGTGTAAAAACACTCTTTTAACTTACCATCAATATTTCTTAAAAATTCTTCTTTGCTATGGTTAGCAAAGACCATTTCGGCTGTTTTGTTCAAGTCTATTATATTAAATTTGTTATCATTTAATATGATTTCAACAACAAAGAGATCTATTCTATTTAAAATAAGTTCTAAATTCATTTTTTGACTGTTTTACTTTTTCAAAAATTTAAAGAATACTGTTAGGTCTAATATACAAAATAAATTCAAATTTTTTTAAGTTGAATAATTAGATAAATTTAATACTAATTTGATATGCAAATTTTCACCCCAATATTTTATAAACGGTTTGCAAAATATGGATAAATGCTTTTCTTGTATTTTGTTTTGGCTTTGGTAGCTTACGCCCAAAAAAGAGCCAACGAATACTGCGGTAGAAACATTCTGCAAGACGCCCGTCATTCAGACTTGAGCGAAGCGGAAGGAAGAATCCAGTAAAAACTAGCTGTTCCACGTCATTCAGAGCGAAGCGAAGAATCCAGTGAAAACCTGCCCATACTGGATTCTTTAGTCGGACTGTCGTCCTCCTTCTGAATGACGAGCCAGTTAAAAAAGGGAAGTGGTAACACTTTTAAAAGCGAAAAAGTGTTACCAAGTGTTACCAGATTACTTATAAATTGAGATAAAAATGATAATCAAGATTTTCTCAATATTTTTTATTAAATCATTATCAATAAATGGAATTAAAAAATATCAATGAAATGTCCAAAATGTAATTCAGGAATAAAATCTGAATATATCAATATTCAATCGGATATTGCTAGGTGTTCTGCGTGTAATAATGTATTTGTAATATCTGAAAGCCTTAATAGTACTTTCGATTATAATTTTAATATTCAAGATTCTCCAAATGGAACTTGGATAATTTCTGATTATAACAATACTACAATTGGAGCATCAACCCGCTCAGCTATTGCATTTTTCTTAGTTCCATTTATGTTAATTTGGTCTGGAGCTTCTATTGGCGGTATTTATGGCTCTCAAATATATAATGCAAAATTTGATTTACTACTATCACTTTTTGGAATACCATTTTTGATTGGTTCTATTATTTTTTGGAGTCTAGCTCTCATGTCTATTTGGGGAAAAGTAGAAATCACATTAAATAGTCAGGGTGGTAAGATTTTCAAAGGAATTGGTAAGGTTGGTTTAAAGAAGAGATTTGATTGGGCTGATATTTCAAAAATAAGTGAAAAATCTTCACACTTCAGAAACTCAAAAAGAGGAACTAGCATATTTTTTGAAGGAGCAAAAAGAATTTCATTTGGTTCTACGCTCAATGATGAAAGGCGTTATTATTTAATTTCGGCAATTAGGAAAACAATTTCTGACAATGGTTGGAAATTAGGCTGATTTTCAATACTCATCTTATTAATTTTATATTTTGATTCCAAATTTTTAAATATTTTGAAGCTCTCATTCTAGGTTAATCTCATTCCTTTTTCATATTAGTTTTATAGCTTTTGGATAAAAAATCAAATGGCATTTATTTCATTTGTAATTCAATAATATTATTCATATTTTAAATTTAAAAATATCAACTAAGAAGGAAAATAAATGAAACTAATTATTACAATTTTGCTTTTAATAAATGGATCAATTCTATTGGGACAGGCAAATCCAGCAGTTTACTTAGAAACTGATAGCTCTAGCGTCATTTTTAATGACACTGATCTTTTAGATAGGCAAGATTGGACAATTAGCTTTTGGTTTAAGCCCCTTAAACCAGGCAATATAGTAGGTGCAAATCCTACTAATGGGGCACTAGATGAACTTAACAGAACTGAAATGGATGATTTTTGGAGAGTTGAATTAGAACCAAATGGTGACATTACATTCCATTTTTTGAACGATTTTATTGAAAATTTAGGGCGTAAAAGTATAACTTTACAATCTAATATAAAGTTTGGAGTATGGAACCATCTATCCATTTCACAAGATTTTCGTAAACTATTTGTTTCTGGTAACTTATCAAATCCACAAAGTACAATAATTGAGTTTTCTTATAACAGACCTCAAAAACTAATTTTTGGAAATTTGCCAAAGGGAAATATTGTTGATGGAATTAGAACTAGCAATCATCATGGTTTCAAAGGGCAAATCGATCAAGTTAATATATATCCAATTAGTTTACACGGAACCTACAGTGAATCAGATGTTTTATATTTAAATAATCTAACGTATTCGATGTTCGATAATGATTTGTTTTTTACCAGTCCACCCGACCCTTATGGAACAAGGTTAATTAAGGAGACATTTGAAGGTCAAGCTACTAATTATGAGTCAGTATATTCCGAAATAATTGATTCAGATTGTTTTGAAGTAAATGAATTAGATAGATACTATGGTTATTTAGAACTACTTACCTACGGTAATCCTAAAAGTAAAAAACGATTTAGATATTTTAGTCTTGACCAAGCCTTTAGCAAAAGTTCATTTGCTTTGATCACTAATCCCACCGACGCTCCAAGGGGATATACCAAAGTAGATGATGGGAATATATACCATTTAAGTATTGACACAATGACTATTTGGTCCGAGAATATTCAATCAATTGATATAACATTAACCTTAAATGATATTGAAGATACTTTTACCGATGATAATAATACTATAAACCCAAGAAAATTTGCCATTTTCCTTTTAGATGATAATGATGAAATTGAGAAAGTAATAATAACTAATTATAATACTAACGATGGTTCCTTGCAGGCAGCAATTCCATTAGCTAGGCATAAGCAAAAAATATTACTTGGCGATCTTTACAACAATTTCACTTTAAGTTCGGATAATGGTTTTGGTCCTTTTAAGGCTACTTATACAAAAACTAATAACTATACTGTATCTGACGCAAATTATTTTGATAATGTAAACATAAAAACTTATGATTATATTAATCAAGAAACAATTGATTCAGTATACTTTGATAATACAAGTTCAGATGAAACTTATAGCCATAATATTAGTGATTTGAGCTTAAAATCATCGATTATTGTTAATGCAAATACTTCTGAGAATCCTGGAATAGGATTTGAAATCGAGAAAGCTATAAGCATCTACCCTTTAAAAATTCATGTTACATCGGCGAGAAATTTCCAACCGTACCGGATAGGCACAAAAAATATAAAAGATACAATTACTATTGATTCTATTTCAAATAATACTAATAAGTTAGTTTTAGAACTTGTTGATTATCATGGCAACAGACTTGATAATTCTCAAGAAACAATAAAAACATTAACTGGAACCGAATTAACAAATGCTGAGTGGGTACTAGATTTAGAGAACCTACCATTAGTTTTGGGCTCTCAACTTAAAATTACCGTCTTCCAAGAAAATGGTTTGATAAATGGTGAAGAAGAATTATTATCATTAAATATTCAACCTCCTGAAATGTATATTGGATCTGAAAGGAATACTTGGGAGTTTTTTTCAAATAATTTTGAAAGAGTAGATAACCCATCAGACCAATGGCCCGAATTTGAAGATCGTTTTGCTCATAGATTCAGAGTTTTCGATTTACCACCAAGAACAAGGAAAGTATTCATTTCACTAGCATCAAATGATGGAACTGTTTATAACGATACAATTCTTCCTCAATATCATCAAAGCGAAATTACTGACGCTGTTTTTTCAATTCAAATGGATACTATTCCAACTGGCACATCAATAATGGAAGCTATTGTAATGGCAGATGGTGGTCCAACAGATGGACTTGAGGTATTTCATCAAATAGAAGTTATACCTAATTCGCCAAGAATTTCTCTAAATCCCATAAATTTTGATAGGCGACCAAATAACCCAATTGATACAAATCAGAAGAAAATAACTCCCGTAACCATTAGTATTGAACCATCATTTTCCAATTGTGAAACTGTTGAATTAAAAATACTTACCTATAATAATAGAATTGTAAAAGATACAATCTTGCAAGTAAATAGCGATCGGGGTTACCCTATAGCTGAAACAATTATTGACTTTGCAAATATAAACCCTTTTACAAGATTTATTCACGCCCAAGCTCTTGACCCAAATGGAGTTTTTCTATCTGATACACTCATAACGGTAGAGCTGAAAACACCATATCCATTACTAGAAAGCTTATTACCTTTTGATGCTAAGTATGAAGTAAATATTCCAGATACAATAAGCTATACAAATGGACAGAATATTTATGAAATATTTAAATTTGAAGGAATGCCGGAAAATACAAATAAAGTAGATATTGACTTTAACCTTGAAAATTATAAAAGATATATTTTACAATTTTCAGATGCTGACCAACAGTTTGCAATCACTAAAAATACTGATAAAATTAACTTTACGGAAAATGATGAGATATCTGGTTATTCAATTAGTGCAAAATTTAAGACATCAAAGAAAGATGGATCAATAGTTTCTTACCAAACTACCAATGATATAAATTCTCCTGATCAAGTAAGCAAATTCATTTATTTAAAAGATGGAAAACTTAACTTTTATAATATCAATAAAGATGGCGGAAATCCTTTTATTATAAGTTCAGAAAATACATTTAACGATAATGAATGGCACCATGTTGTTGTTTCTTACGAAAGCAATTTTACTGGTGGTGAAGCTCAATCTACCAAATATCAATTGTATGTTGATGGAAATAAAGAAGCTGAATTAGTAAGCGATAATGGAAGCTCATCCCAAAATGTTACAGAGGATTTTGTTGGATATTGGATTTTCGGAAATTCTGGGCAATTCCAAGCTAATCCTATTTCAGTCGATAGAAGTTTTATAGGTAATTTGGGTGAAGTTGCTGTATCAAAAACTCCACTTGGAGAATCAGAAATTAATAATTTATTTAGTTTTAATTTATCTGAAAACATTTATAATAATCCATTTTATCTAAACCACTATTGGGATTTTAAAGGAACTGGCTTAGATTACATTGAAAATTTAGACCTTACTTATGGTGGGCAATGTAAATGGTTTTTAGATCCTACTTATTTATACGATATTTCAGATTTGACCCAAAGAAGTTTTACGTCAGCTAATGAGCTAACAAACAGGTCTTTAGAGCTGTATGGCGATAGTGTCTCTATTTATTCAAGATCTGGTTCAGAAACCGCAAACTTTTTGGGATTTGGTAATTTTTCATTTACTGGGTGGTTCAAAACTAAATCTGATTTAAATCAATCTTTTGTTAGCTTTAATCAGCAGATTGATGGCCCCGAAGAAGAGCAAGACTATTCTAAATTTGCTCAGGTAAATTTAAATTCAGCTGGAAATATTGTTTTTCAAGTCAATAATGAATCAATCCAAACCATTCAGTCATTTAATAACAATGTATGGACTCATTTTACTTGTACTGTTGAAGGTGGAAGAACTATGAATATCTTTATCAATGGTACATTAGTAAAAACTCTTGCCCTAGATAATGAAAGTATTAACTTAAGCGAAGTTCAAGAATACAACATTAATATTGGCTATAATGAAACCCTTGATAATAGCCTATCAATTGATGGAGAGATTTCAGCTTTCAGTTTCTGGTCAAAGGCATTAGACTATAATGATATTATTAAAACTATGCATGATTCCGACTTTATTATTAATTCTGAATCTGTACTATCATATTTAGAATTTTCTGAAGATAACTACTATGAGCAAGACTTAAATGGATTTCTATATTTAAATCTTTACAATAAATCATTATCAAGTGAATTAAGTGATTTTGGTATTTTTTATGGTAGTGGCTTTATCTCTAAAAGTAACTTTTTGTTTAATCAGAATAACTTTTTGTCTTCTTTAGTTTTACCCCTAAATATGGGCAGGTTATCAGAAGGAAATTATGAAATGAGTCTCAACATTTATGAAACAGATAAAACTGAACCCACTTTATTTAACTGGATATTAAATGTAGAATCCAATGGAACTGATATTCCATTGTTTATGAAATCAAATGGAGGTTTTGGTTTCTTCACTGAAGGAAATGAAGATCAAATTGAGCTAGAATTCTTCTCCGAGCAATTCAATGGAGCTGAAAACACTAAACTAACAATTTACGATAGGAATCCAAATGAGCCAAACAAGCAAATTTTGGAAACAATTAGTCCTAGTTTCACACCTGGCAGCAAAGTACAAATTCCTTTTAAAACTGCTTCTGCTAAAGCAGGTTCTTGGGTTGAATGTCAATTTACTTATTTAAACCAGCCTTATTCATTCTACTTTCCACTTTTAGCTCGCCCTGGAATACCTCCTAAATTGAATGGTGATTTTAGTAATATTTTTGAAGCAATTGCACCAAATACAATGAGTGATGTAAGAAAGTTTTCGATTGGGAATCAAGAAGATGCTGTTTCGAAATTCGTTGTTAGGGCAGTTAATATAGCTAACCAGGCTCTAGGTGATACAATTACTATTCCTATAAATAGTACAAATACAAAACAATCATTTTTTACATATGATGTGTCAAAATTAAAATCTCCACATTCCTATTTAATTTTAGAATCATATTTTGATGACAATCCGATTCCTGATACATCTATTTCCTACCCAATAAATGTAAACAGAACAAGACCTGATTGGTTTAATTCTAATATGAGCTATAGCAACATAACTATAAATGATGAAAATATAAGTTTTGAATTAGAAGGTTTTTTGGATAAGCCTGAAGTTACTAGCTATATTGCAGCAACTGATAGTAAAATATTTGACCCATTTGCGGTAAAACCAATTCCAGCTAGCTACTATTTAAATTCTGATGCAATTAGGTCTTACGACCTCCCTAGTGCTCTTCCAGTCCTTGGAGGTAAAGGTATTTCGTTGCCATTTTCTAAGCTAAAAATCAAACTTAATTATGACACTAAGACTAGAAAACTATCTATTCTTGACAAGCCCACAATTAGCTATCAGGATAATGTTTTTGGTGTGAATGTATCTGAAAAAGTTTTTACTATTGATAATTATTCAAATTTACTTGATAATAAAAATAATATTAATTTTAGTCACTTCAATTCATATTCTGTTCAGGGTAATCTTTTAGGTCCGGGTATAATAGGCACCTTAAATAAGGTTAGAGAAATATTAAAAGAAGAAAGAAGATTACAAATAGCCGATTTATTTCAGATTAATATTGATATAAATTTAGCTTATGCTTTATCTAAGGGTCAGTTTCTGAATGTAAGATCAGATGCTAATTCTTGGGGGAATATTGGCAAACTAGATGCTGGAAGTTTCAATCAAGAAAATCCAGATGAAAACAATACAGATATTGCATCTTTTGCTTACTCTCAACTTGGATTAGGACTTGCGATAGGAATTGATGCAAATTTACTTTCTGGTTTGGCAGACGCTCATGTATCTGTAACAATAAGGTTTTTATTTGGAAATATTTCAATGAATCATGATTTACCTTACCCATCTTACAGAAAGTATTCTTCGGTTAGCAATCAGATATTTGCAAAAGCAACAGCTTCTTTTTGTTGGGGACTTGTTAAAAAAACTATTTTTGGTCCTGAACTGATACACACATTTCATTTAACTGATAATCAAATACCAACAATTATTCCAACACCAGTTGGATGGCCAAGCGGTTTAGGTGCAAAACCAAAGGGTTACAAATTACAAGAGGGTGAGCAAAGCGGGCAAGCTAGCTTTAGTTATGATAGCCCTACCTCGCCACAACCAGAATTAGATTCTGATAATGATAATTTAGTTGCTTGCTGGCTAGAACAAGATATCAAAACTAAATCTGCCAAGCTAATGATTTCGTATTTTGAAAAAGAATCCAATAAATTTTTGAACTCAACTGTTATTTCAGAAAATTCTTCTGGTATGAGCAATCCAAAGGTAAGTATAAATAACAATAAAGTATATGTTACTTGGATGCAAAATAGACACAATACTACAAATGTTCCAGATAATGTAAGCTTAGAATATCTATTTAATACAACTGATATTTGGTTTGCAGTATATGATCTTGGAACTAAGGAGCTATTACATATATCCCCTATCGAAGATGATTTTGAAACTTTTGATAAAGGAAGAGTTGAAGGAAGGCCTTATGTTGCTGCTTTATCGGATAACCAAGCAATGCTTTCTTGGTTTGTTGCCAATTCTGAAACTGGGACATCAGACGTTTATTATGCTACTATTGATTTTGATGGAACAAATTTCACTCATTCCAATCCAGAAATTATTTATGAAACTGAAGGGACTGAAACTGATTTAAATCTTTTAAGGACAAGCGATGATCAATGCTTAGTAACTTGGAAATCATCAAGTGATTTTGGCAATTCACAACAATTACTATCATCTTACTGGGATGGTAGTGCATGGTCTTCGCCTAACATTTTTCTTGAATCAGATGAAAGCTTTATGATAAATGATGTTGACTCTGATATTTTTAATGGAAAGGGTTTGCTTGCAGTTTCAGTACATGACATGAACGATAAAGATGCCGATCAAATTTTAGTTTATCATTGGAACGAATCTCAAAGAATATGGGAATCTAACTCTTTAGTACATAAATTGGAAGATTCCTACCCAAGAGATATTAGGGTTACAGTTTCAGATTCATTAGCTGTTGTGATGTTCGAAGAACATAAAACCAACATTTTAGATGATTCACATTTAGGTGAAAATGATATACTAAGTGTAGATATTAACGATCCAATTGAACTAACCCACTTAAACTCTAATGAGTATTTTAGTGAAGAACCAACAAAGACTTGGCATTATGACCTAGATATTATAAATAATAATACTTTCTTCCTATTATCAAACGAAATTATGAATCAAGGAAATACTTTCGACCCAATCAATGGTGAAATATTTTCTGAACCATCAAATAATTTAATTTTTAGAGCATTTAAAATTACTAATGATTTTGAAATTGAAGATGTTGATGAAGATAATATTATTTCAAGTCTAATAGAGAAAGAAGAACTAAGCGCTAATAATATACAAGTTTACCCGCAACCAGCAACAAATTTTGTTATGGTTAATGGTAAGCTTAATAGAACAAATAAAATTAAAAGATTATATAATTCTGCTGGATTAACTATCGCAAATTATGATATTGATTTTAAAGGAACTTATAAACTTAATTTAGATTTCCCATCAGGATTATATTTTATTGAAGTACAGAATGATAATTCAATTACAAGAATCCCAATAATTATCATGGAGCATGAATAAAGTAGAGTTTTTAAAATAAACAATAAGCTTGTAAATTAATTTTTACAAGCTTTGCTTATTTTTCAGTTTTTTAGTTATTATTTTTGAGACGTAAAATTTCAGAATAAATAAACCATATAAGCCATGATAAAAAAATCAAGTTATTGTATCGCAATTTTATTATTCTTATTCAATCTTTCAGGATGCGATTCTGATGATAATATTGATATAAACCAGTCGATTAATTCTCCGAACATATTGCTAATAATTGCTGATGATCTAGGCAAAGATGCAATTAATGGTTATTCCGAAGGTAGTATCAAACCTAATACGCCTACATTAGATTCGATTAGATTATCGGGAATAAATTTTAATAATTTTTGGGTTTACCCTACTTGTACTCCAACAAGAGCTTCAATAATTACAGGTAAATATGGATATAGAACTGGAGTTAAGTTTGCAGGCGATAGGTTATCCGAATCGGAAGTAACACTTCAAAAGTATATTAGCGATCAAACTAGCAATAAATATGCTAATGCTATTGTTGGTAAATGGCATTTATCAGGTAATAATTTAAATGCAAATCCTGAAAGCTTTGGAATTGATTATTATGTTGGTTTAATTCGTGGAGCCGCTAATGATTATTATCAATGGCAAAAATCGGAAGATGGAACAACAACAAATCAAACTAGCTATATTACAGAGCATTTCACAGATTTATCAATCGATTGGATTAATAATCAATCTAAGCCATGGTTTTTGTGGTTAGCTTACAATGCCCCTCATACACCTTTCCACAATCCACCTAGCAGCATGCACAGTCAAGGTGCTCTTCCAGATTATGTTGATGGAGTTGACCCAACCCCCTATTATATGGCAGCTATCGAAGCAATTGATTTTCAAATAGCTAGATTATTAGATAGTATTCCTGAAGAACAAAAACAGAATACTATTATAATTTTTATGGGCGATAATGGGTCTCCGGGTCAAGTGGCACAATCTCCTTATTCAAATAGAAAGTCAAAAGGCTCATTATATCAAGGTGGCATTAATGTTCCGCTATTTGTTAGTGGGAGTAATGTTTCTCGCATTGGATCAGATAACAATCTAATTACAAGCACCGATCTATACTCTACTATTTCAGAAATTGCTGGAATCAGCACCTCAGAAATCCATGATAGTAAAAGCTTTAGATCTCTGTTTACACAAAACTCTAATATTAGAAATTATCAATATTCTGAAATGAATGATGGTACTAATGATTTTTGGACAATTAGTAATGGTGAATACAAACTAATTGTAGAGTCGACAGATAATCATGAATTATATAATCTTACTGATGACCCTTACGAAAACAATGATTTATTGAGGGGAACCTTAACGGGAATAGATTCTGATGCAAAAAATGAACTAGAACAAGAGTTATTAAATATAAGAAATTAAAAAGTATAGTGAAATTTACAGCTTATCTAACATTTAAATTCTACACTAGAACTTAATTATTAGATTGAGGGATAATTTAAGAATACAACCCTAGATATTTTTTTTAAGTGTTTAAATTATAAAACTTTAATGAATCAGAATTCTATTTAATAATCGCATTAACACCTTTGTTTTTATTAAAGTACAACAAAAGTTCGTTTTTTTCCGAAATTTCATTAAATTATGATAATATTAAATCAATTTGGTGAAAATGGCACTTCGTGAAGAACTTCAAAAGCAGGGCGACTTCTTATTTCGATATAGAAGCAACCTACCCCTTATATTAATAATTTTTGGTATTGGTCTAAAAGTATATCAAGATGTAATGGCAGTACAAGCTGGTGATGAATTATCACAAAATATCCCAGTCTTATTTTCATTATCAGTTGGTCTGCTCGGATTATTTGTTAGAATAATTACTGTTGGTTACACCCCCCGAAATACCTCTGGAAGAAATACTTCTCAAGGTCAAGTTGCTGACAAGTTAAATACCACAGGTATTTATTCATTAATAAGAAACCCTCTCTATCTTGGGAACTATCTTATGTGGGTTTCTGTTGCCTTACTTACTGATAATCTTTGGTTTACTGCATTATTTTCCTTAGTGTTTTGGATATATTATGAACGAATAGTTTACTCAGAAGAAGCTTTTTTGAGAGTGAAATTTGGTGATACTTACTTAAAATGGGCTGAAAAGACACCTCCTTTTTTACCAAAGTTCTTTTCATATAAAAGCAACATTATTTCATTTAGTTGGAAAAAAATATTAAAAAAAGAAAAAAATGGTCTTTTTGCTCTATTTCTACTTTTTTGGATTTTTCAAGTAATTGGCGATTCTATTAAACATCAAGATTTCACAATAGAGTATAATTGGCAATTGTATTCAACAATAGCAACAGCTGTTATTTATCTTTTAATTAGGTCTATCAGAAAAAATACTAAACTGCTTAACGAAACCGATAGATGATTTAAAAATATCTATTATTAGCATAATGCTCCTATTTTGTATATTTGTGGTCGTTTTAATAACAAAATTAGAGAATGAAAATACAAGTAAAAAGAATTTCAAATAATTTCAATGACTTAGCCTTACCTTTCAGGCAAACAGATGGTGCTTCTGGAATGGATTTGTACGCAGCAATCCAAGAAAATATTTCGATAAAAGCTGGGGAAGTTAGTTTAATATCAACAGGAATTGCCATTGCTGTACCCAATAATTATGAATGTCAGATAAGATCAAGAAGTGGTCTTTCTTTAAAACAAGGCCTTTTTTGCTTAAACTCACCTGGGACTGTAGATAGTGACTACAGAGGTGAAATAAAAGTAATTTTAGCAAATTTCTCAAAGGAAACTCAAGTAATAAAAAGGGGTGATAGAATTGCTCAAATGGTAATTGCGAGGTTCGAAAAGGCTGAACTTGTTGAAGTAGAGCATCTTGAAGAAACTGAAAGAGGGGCTGCTGGTTTTGGATCTACTGGGAGCGGCAATTAATTGTTTTTAAGTGAACTTGATATTATTGGTTTCAAATCATTTGGAATCAAAACAAAATTTACTTTTTCGGAAGGAATAACTTGCCTTGTAGGTCCCAATGGTTGTGGTAAATCTAATATTGTGGATGCTATCAGATGGGTATTAGGCGAGCAAAAATCTAATGTTCTTAGATCTGATAATATGGAAAATATCATTTTTAATGGTACTAAACACCGAAAGCAGTCTGGAATTGCAGAGGTAGTTTTAACAATCGAAAATAACAAACAATTACTTCCGAGTGAATTTCAGAATGTATCAGTTGCTCGTAGAATAAATAGAAATGGAGATTCTAAATACTTACTTAATAAAGCTAATTGTAGATTAAAAGATATTAATAACTTATTTATGGATACCGGAATGGGGCCAGACTCCTATTCTGTAATTGAATTAAAAATGGTAGAGAACCTTCTTTCTGGAAGAAATGAAGATAGAAAAAACTTACTTGAAGAAGCTGCCGGAATTACTAAATATAAAGTTAGAAGAAAAGAATCTGAACGGAAACTAAAAAGAGTAGAAGAAGATTTAGAAAGAGTAGAAGATATTGTTGTTGAAGTTCGAAAAAATGTAAATTCCCTATCAAGACAAGCTGCAAAAACTAGACGATATAATAAATTTACAGAAGAACTAAAAGAAAATGAAATTCAACTTTATGCTATTGATATTAGGTCACTAAATAAGAACCTATCTATTGTAGAAACTAACATCGCAGATTTAAATCTCTCTTCTGAGAAAATCAATAAATTATTTGAAGGACTCGCTAAAGATCTTTCAGATAAAAATGTTCAGAAAAAAGAGATTGATGACAAGAATAAAGACTTAAGAATAAAGATCAGTACCATTCAAGCAAAACTCTCTGATAGCAAGCAGCTATTAGCTGTATCTGAAGTAAAAGAAAAAAATATCAAACGTGAAATTGAAAGGTATCTCCAAGAAAAAGAATCTTCCATAAATTCAAACCGAAAAAAAGAAGATCGAATCAATCAAATATCAATCGAAAAAGAAGATATTTACAAGGAAAAAGACTCTGTCATTAAGCAAATAAATTCTCAAAAAGAAATTGAGAAAAAAATAGAAATAAACTCGAAAGAAATAAAAATTGAAATCGATTCTTTAAATCAGCAAATAAACAAATTTAGAAGTAATATATCCGAATTAAAATTCAAAAAGAATAGATACGATGATAATGTCCAAAAAAATGACAACCAAATTAAAGAGATTGAAAGAAAGATAAATGAACAAAACAATGGAATTTCTAATTTTGAAAATGAAATTAATTCTTTAAATATTTCAATAAGCCAACAATCCAAAGTCAGAGATAAACTTGAGGTTGAATTAGAAGTTAATTCAAACAAAATCACAACGATAAAAGAAGAATTGGAAATATTACATTCTCAATTAAATGATTCAAAATCACAATTAAATGAGTTTAATAGAGAATTATCATTTTGGGAAAGTTCTGTTGATAAATCATCCAATTCTGGGTTTTTACTATCGAGCAAATGGAATGATAATTATAATACTCTAGCTGCAATTATGGGTGTTGATTCTAAATACATTTTAGCTTTTCAGTCTGTTCTCGATAAATTTTCAGATTCTATTGTTTTGGATAATATAGAAAAAGCATTTGATGCAGGCAAGATCCTCAATGAAGCAAAGAAAGGAAAGCAATCTTTTATATTAACAGATAAAATAGTTAATACTAATAAACAACCAGAAATTGATGGAATTATTGCTTTTATTTCGGAGCTGCCTAGAGTTCCCGATAATATTAGAAATTATTTAAGAAATGCTTTTGGGAATATTGCTCTTGTTGAAAATATAAATGTCGGTATTGATTTAGTTTCTAGCGGAAAAATTGCGAAAGCTGTAACATTAGAAGGTGATATTTTCACATCTAATGGAGAAATAATTTTAGGTGGTATTGAAAAAGCTAAATCCGATTTTGGAAAAATTGAAAAAATTGAAAAGCTTAATAAAAGTATTGTTGATGTAAATGATGAAATTAATTCTAAAAGAACGCAGATATCAGAAAAAAGTGAATTGCTTAATTCAATTAATATTAATTCAATAAAACAAAAGCTAAACTCAAGTAAAGTTGAAATTACCAACAATGAAAGAAAATTATCAAAAATTAATATTGACTATAATTCTATAAAAAACAAGGTTGAGATATTTACCGAAAACCTTCAGAAGGCTCTGAACGAAAGAACTGAACTTTCTGGGAACAAAGTATCACTTGAGCAAGTATCTAATTTAGAAAATGAGATTAGTAAAATTGAAAATGAAATTAAGCAAAAGAATAAATCCAACCATGGCTTTGAACTAGAGCTAGTTGAAACTAGAAAAAAATTGCAAACACTTCATATTACTAGTGTCAACTTAAATAACAAAATCAATAATTTAGAAAACGAAAAAATCAATATAACTAACTCTATTGAAGCTAATAAACGTAGGTTAAATAAATCTGAAAAAGATTATAAAAGCAATATTGATGTAACTGAACAAATATCAAATGATGCGAGTTTGGCTAAAGTTAATATTGCAAAATATTCTGAAGAGATTGAATATTCTAAAACTGAATCGGAAGTATTAGTTTCTAAACTTAAGGAAATCAACCTTGAATTAGAGCAATTAGAAAAGGAGAAAAACAACACTAATTCAGAAATCAACTCTCTTAATTCTAAACTTCATAAAGCTGAAATAGAATTAACAGAAATAAAAACAAAAATTGAATCAATTTTAAATAATTCATCTGAAAAATATGAATTAGATTTGGATAAATTAGTAGAAATACAATCTAACATTCCAGCCGAGGAATTAAGAGAAATTATAAAAGATCTTAAACAAAAACTTTCTTCAATTGGAAATGTTAATTTCATGGCTTTAGAAGATTATGAGGTAGAAAACCAACGGTTGATGTTCTACGAGACTCAAATAGATGATCTAAGCAAGGCTAAAAACACCTTACTTACTACCATTAAGGAAGTAAACAAAACTGCTGAAGAGCTTCTTACTTCTACTTTTGAAAAAGTCAGAATAAATTTCAAAGAATTATTTCAGACTTTATTTAATGAAGAGGGTGAATGTGATATATCTCTAGATGGAGAAAACCCCTTAGATGCAGATCTTAGCATCATGGCAAAACCACCTGGAAAGAAACCACACTCAATAGATATGCTTTCTGGTGGCGAAAAAACATTAACTGCTATTGCACTTTTATTTGCCATTTATTTGGTTAAGCCTTCACCTTTTTGTATTTTAGATGAAGTTGATGCACCATTAGATGATAACAATATCGGTAGATATGTTAACCTAATCAAAAAATTTAGCAACAATACTCAATTCCTTGTCGTTACACATAATAAGAAGACAATGGAAGCAGCTGATAACCTTTATGGTATTACTCAGCAAGAAGAAGGTTTATCCAAAATAGTATCGGTACAATTGAACAGAAATAATTAGGAATTACAGACATGAAAAACATTTTACAAATTCTAGCATTAGTTGCAATTACTTTTTCTTTTAGCTTGAATACTGCCTTTTCAGAAGAAGAAAAAGAGGAAAAAAAAGAGAAAAAAGGTTTCTTTGGAAGAATGAAAGAAAATATGGATAAAGGGCTGAAAAAGCTTGAAGGTACCGATGAAGAAAATCTTAAATATTATCGTGAAAAATTTGAACAAACATATACCGATTTTTTCTTTGATGAAGTTTGGAATGCTTGCATAGAATCTCTAGATGAATACGGGTGTGCTGTCGCTCAGAAATCCTCCAGACAAGATGAAAATGCTTTGTTTAAAGGTAAGCTTGTTTCTGAATATTGCATATTTGCTATGATGGAAAAAGATGAAGATGTGGCAGATAGCTTATGGAAATACAGCTATAAAGTACCTGTGATTAGAGGTGCAGATTGGGGCAATGGAAGAATGCAGTATAAAATAATTTTAAAAGAGCAAGAAGATGAGTCTGTATATATGTTAATTAGGGGTGAAATTAGTGGTAGAGAAGATCAGATTACCAACGAAGTTCATTTTTGGAAATCAAATGGTAGGTTTGAACATTTTCTACTGGAAACAATAAATGAAAAATTAGCCTCACTTTAATTACAACTTTTTATTAACCCGTTACTTTAATTATAATTTAACGGGTTTTTTATATTATTTATTATGGATTTATCAAAAGCTACAGAAAGAGTAAAATCACTCAAAAGCGAGTTGAATAAGCACAACAAATTATATTATGTTGATGCAAACCCAATAATTAGCGATCGTAAATATGACAAGCTATTTGATGAATTAAAAGATTTAGAGAAGTCTTACCCCCAGCTGGCTAGTAAAATATCGCCAACACAAAGGGTCGGTGGAGAGCCAATAGATGGATTTACTACAATCGAGCACAATAAACCGATGCTCTCACTTCAAAATACTTATTCAAGAGAAGAAGTAGCTGACTTTGATAGAAAATGCAGAGAAAGTTTAGACACTGATAACATTCAATATTTAGTAGAACTAAAATTTGATGGAGTTGCAATTTCTTTGCATTACAAAAATGGTTTCTTAGAAAAAGCACTTACAAGAGGCGATGGATTCAAAGGAGATAACATTATAAGCAACGCTAAAAGAATAATGCAAATACCTCTAGAAATTGAATCCCCTCGTCCTAAATATGATGAATTTGAGGTTCGGGGTGAAGTTTATATGCTTAATTCTGATTTCATTAAATTAAACTCCAAAAGAGAATCTGATGGATTACAAACTTACATGAATCCAAGAAACACAACTGCTGGCACCTTGAAATTATTAGACCCTAGCGAGGTTTCAAAAAGAAAATTAAAATTGACTTGTTACTATTTTGATACTATTAATTCTAAATTAAACTCTCAATTGGAAAATAATAATATATTAAAAGAAATGGGCTTTCCAGTTTCAAATAACATTAAACTATGCAACAACATTGATGATATTTTTGAGTTTATAAACACTTGGGACACAAAAAGAAAAGAATTGCCCTTTGAAATTGACGGTGTAGTTATCAAGGTAAATTCTATCAAACAACAACAAGATTTGGGTCAGATTGCAAGATCACCTAAATGGGCAATTGCTTATAAGTTTGAAACCGAAACAGTTGAAACAAAACTATTAGACATATCTCTCCAAGTTGGTAGACAGGGAACAGTTACTCCAGTTGCGGAACTTGAACCTGTTATTTTATCTGGAACTACAGTGAGGCGTGCCAGTTTATATAATGAAGATTACATAAATGAATTGGATATAAGAATTGGTGATTATGTTTGGGTTGAAAAAGGTGGTGAAATAATCCCAAAGATTACTAAGGTAAATTTAGATAAAAGAGCAGAAAATTTAGAAACCTTTAATTTCCCTAGTGAAATTGATGGGGCGAAAATACTCAGAAAAGAAAACGAAGCTCATTATTATATCCAAGATGGAGATATATCTACCATTCAAATAAAAAAGGCAATTGAGCATTTTGCATCAAGAAACGCTATGAATATTGATACATTGGGCGAAAAAGTTGTATCAAAATTAGTTGATGAAAATATTATTTTAAATATTGCTGATATTTATACTTTATACAATCATACTGATACTATTCTTAAATGGGATGGGTGGGGCGAAAAATCAGTCAAGAAATTGATAGATGCAATTGAATTATCTAAAGCTCAAACATTTGATAAAGTTATATACGGACTTGGTATAAGATACATTGGCGAAGGAGCATCTAAAGTTTTAGCTAATAACTTTCAGAACATCGATTCAATTATTAATTCTGATATCGAAACTCTAAAAAGTATTAATGAAATTGGTGATAAAATGGCTGAATCAATTCATGCTTTTTTTCAAAGCAATTCAAATATTGAATTAATTAATAAATTAAAATTATTTGAATTAAAGCTTTTTTCAGATAATAAAATAATCCAGACAAGAAATGAACTTGAGGGAAAGACATTTGTTTTTACTGGTGAATTATCTGAAATGAACAGAAAAGACGCTGCAAAAATGGTAATAGAACTTGGAGGAAAAGAAACCAAAACAGTTAGTAAAAAAACAAGCTATGTTGTTGTTGGCGAAAAACCAGGCTCTAAGTTTCAGAAAGCCAAAGATTTAGATTTAAACATTTTATCCGAAAGTGAATTTATTAAATTAATTGAATCATTTAAATAATGATTAATAAAGCCCAAAAAGAATTTATACAGTCTAATCTCAATTCCGATGTAAGAAGCCTAGCATTAAAAGGTACTGATAAGTTTATTTTAGAGCAAATTGCCGGACGCCAAAAAGCTAGTACAAAACTCCCATTATTTGCAAATAATTTTGATTTAGTTTTACCCTCACAAATATCTTTAGAACAATGCAGCAGCGAATCTACTGCTGACTATAAATCTTCAATTACAACAGGTGATGTAGCCATCGATATGACTGGTGGCTTGGGAATAGACTCCATTAAATTAGCCGATAGTTTTAATAAAGTAATCTATATAGAAAAAAATAAAATTCTTTCGGATATTTTCAGATATAATATTAATTTATTAAATATTAAAAATATTGAAATTAGAAATCAAGACTCATTAGATTATTTAAAAAATACAAACAAGGTGGACTTGATATATGCTGACCCTGCTCGTAGGAGCAATACAAGAAAAGTTTTTGCACTAAAAGACTGCGAACCTAATCTTGTCGAAATTTTTGATTTAATTGTATTGAAATCAAATAAATTTCTATTCAAGCTCTCCCCTATGTTGGACTTATCATCAGTTTCAAAAAGTTTAAATTATAATATTAATTTTCATGCTATAAAATACCAAAATGAAATCAAGGAGCTACTAACCTGTAATTTTGGAGCAAATTATTGTGCAGTCGATTTAGATAAGAATATTCTGAGTAGCTATTCCAACAAAGACTCAAACACAACTTTTTCCAATGAAGGGAAGTATTTATATGAAGCCGAGCCTCAGGTTTTGAAACTAGGAATTTCTGATAAAATTGCAACGGAAAACAACATTAATAAGATTGCTCCAAATACTTATTTCTATTTATCAAACGAATCAAAAAACATCAATCATTTTTCAAAATTTGAAATTATAAAAATGGATGGTTTAAACAAATTAAATCTATCAGAAATAAAAAATACTGGAGCAATTGTAAAATCTAGAAACTACTTTTTGGGAGCTAAGGAAATTAGAATCAAATATAAAATTAAAGAAGGTAAAGATATTTACTATTTCTTTTTTCGAGATATAAATGATTATGGTAAATTTGCAATATGTAAAAGAGTAATGGAGTAAATCTTGCCAACAATTTTCACAAAAATAATTAACAAAGAAATCCCGGCTGATATATTATATGAGGATGAAGAAGTAATTGCATTCAAAGATATAAACCCTCAAGCCCCAAATCATATCTTGATTATTCCCAAAAAAGAAATTTCTACAATTAATGATATTCAAGAAAATGATGATAGATTAATTGGTAAGCTAGTAAGGAAAGCAGCAGATATTGCTAAAGAACTTAATATAGATGAAAGTGGATATAGACTGGTATTTAATTGTAATAAAGATGGTGGACAGGAAGTGTATCATATCCATCTTCATTTGATGGGTGGCAGAAAATTTAATTGGCCAGCAGGATAAATATGGATTTAATTAAAAGTGCGAAAGATGTATTTAATATTCAAGCAAGTACATTATTAGATATTGAAAAAACAATCAACTCAACATTTGAAAAAGCTGTAATGAGCCTAAACAAATCTGACTTGATTTTGACTACAGGTGTTGGTAAGTCTGGCTTTATTTCAAAAAAAATTGCAGCCACACTTTCTAGCTATGGTGTTAAATCAATTTTTTTGGACCCCGTAGAAGCACTACATGGAGATTTAGGAATTGCAGAAAAGAACTCTTCAATAATTATGATTTCTAAAAGTGGTACAACCACAGAATTATTAAATTTATTACCCTACATTAAAAATAGATCTATTAATGTAGTTTCAATAACTAGTAATCAAGATTCCTTTTTAGCCGAAAAATCAGATCATCATCTCTTTACGGAAATAAAGAAAGAATCTTGCCCAATAGATTTAGCCCCAACAAGTTCTACAACAGCAGCCCTAGTTATGGGAGATGCAATTAGTGCTTGCTTGGTAGAATTAAAGGGAATTAGGCAAAGAGATTTTGCAGCTAATCATCCTAGTGGTCAGCTTGGAAGAAATAACATTTTAAAAGTTGTTGATGTTATGAAAAGTGGCTCAGCAATGCCGTGTATTGAAGTGAATGCAAGCCTTAAAGATGCTATAATTGAAATTTCCAATAAAGGATTAGGCTGTGTTTGTATCATTAGTAGTGATAAGTTAATTGGAATATTAACCGATGGTGATATTAGAAGATCTCTACTAAATAATGATGATATTAACCAGACTAAAGTTAATAATATTATGACAAGTGACCCTGTTACTGTAAACGAGAACGAATTGCTTGGAACGGCTCTTGGACTGATGGAGAATAGGAAATCACAAATAAGTGTGATGCCAGTAACAAATAATACAAATGAATTAAAAGGTATTATAAGGATTCATGATATTTATGGAAGTGAAAATAATTAAATAAGTTTCTATCTATAAATAATTTTATCTCTAGTAACTTTAACATTTTTAACAGATCTTCCTGGCGACCCAAATGGTTCTAAAATTCTTCCATTTCTTTTAATTTCAAGTCCACCTATGTTTCCTTGGTGGATGATAAAATATTCTTTTGCTCTCCACTGCTTTTTCATATTTGGTGCCATTAACGCTTGATCTATTAAATTTCCATCAATTTCTACTTTTATCCAAGCCGAGTCAATTGCAAAAGCTTCTATTGTTATGCTATCTGCTAATATTGGTGCAGATATTTGGAAATCCTCACCACCAAGTTCTATTGAATCTGTTGGAGGTGCAGAAGTTTGAAAATCCTCTGAATTGCTATCAGGACTAGAAAAAATACTTAAATATATAATAATCGCAACTATTAATACAATCGCACTATATATTGAGTAATTAATAACTGTTGGAGACAGGCTAAGTCCGAATAACTTCATAGAATTATCTAAACTACCATAATTGTTATTTTTTACTGGATTATAAACAGTTTTTACTGTTCCTAAATATTTAGAAAGTTCTGCATAGGGTTCTGCGTATTCTTCTTCTGGTACTTCTAATAAAGTAAGAACCGTTTTTACAAAAGATTTACCATAGACAGGAGGTAAATTGTCAAATTGTCCTGATTCGATAGAACTAAGTACAAATTTCCTTATCTTTGTTTTTTCAGATATTTCGTCGAGAGATAGACCTTTTTTCTCTCTGTAACGTTGTATTATTTTAGGTAATTCTTCCATATAAATTTAGCGTTTGAAACATAATAATCAAATACCAAGCCAAATACTAATCTATTTTATCTTACTGATATTATTAATATTTACGAATTCAAATGGATTATATTCTAAGGATAGCTTATTTATACCAAAAGAGGAATTTAAATACGCCAATAGCTATCGCTACACATTGTTTGGTGAGCAACCAAGAAAAGAAACTACTTTAAACCCCTTGAGAACAGGTTTAGTGATAGGTGGTATCACTACCTTATTTACTGTTCAGCATATTGCACAATCACAAACCATTTGGAAAGAAGGTGCCGAGTTTAAAATTCAGGAAGATGGTGCATACAGCCTTTATGTAGATAAACCTGGTCATTTTTTAAGTGGTTACACAGCATCTTACATTTTTGGAGAAGCTATGTATGTTGCAGGTATGAAACCTAAACACGCTACTTTATTTGGTGGTATGTTTGGTTGGCTATATCTCAATTATATTGAAGTAATGGATGGATTTGGTGCAAATTTTGGATTTAGCCCAACAGATGTATATTTTAATACCGCAGGTTCTGCTTTTTATATTTTGCAATACTATTACCCTTATCTTCAGAATATTACTCCAAAATTCACAATGCTACCTGCTGATTGGCATGGACAGTACAGGCGTGAGGGCTATCTGTTTATAGTTGATGACTACAGCTCGCAATCCTTTTGGCTTAGTTTTAATATACATAATATGTTACCTGATAATTTAAAAGATTATTGGCCATCTTGGATTGATTTAAGCCTTGGTTATGCCGTTAGAAATATTTGCAATGAATGTAACCAACACGATTACTCTAAAGTTGATGTGAGCAGTTATAACTGGGGTAATCAACCACCAGCACTGGCATCACCAAAATATATAGTAGCACTTGATTTTAATTTAACCCAAATTCTACCTGATAAAGGCCCAGGGTGGTTAAACTGGACTAAACAAACACTAAATCTTTTTAAATGGCCATCACCTGCGATTGAATTTAGTAAAGATGCACCACCAAGGTATTTTTTATTATATCCTTTTGCATTATAATATTTCTATGCACAGTACATCAAATATTAATTTCTCAATTATCATTCCAGCCTTAGACGAAGAGGGTGTTATTGATAATTTGCTGAAAATATTGCTTGAACAAAAAGAAAACTTTAATTTTGAAATAATAGTTAGCGACGGTGGTAGCAAAGATAATACAATTGCAATATCTAGGCAATATGCAGATAAAGTTGTAGTTTGGGATAGAGACCAATATCAAACAATTGGTGGTGGTAGGAACATTGGTGCAGATCAAGCTAAATCTCAAAATTTTGTTTTTATTAATGCTGATACTTTACCTAAAGATACATTCAACTTTTTAAAAAAATATTGAAGAGTGGTCTATCAATAAAGGTAAATACAAAAATATTAAAGCTATTGCTGGCAGAGTGGAGCCAAATCCAACTGATATAATTTTTAAAGATAAATTCTTTTATTTCATTTTTAACAATTATTTCAATTTCCTAAATGTTATAGGGATGGGTATGGGCAGAGGCGAATGTCAGATAATTAGAAAAGATATTTTTGAAGAGGTGGGGAAATATAATTCAACAATTGCTGCTGGAGAGGATTTTGATCTTTTTCATAAAGTCGCAAAAAAATATAAAATTAAATTTGCAAACGACATTGTAGTTTTTGAATCTCCAAGAAGGTTCAGAAAAAAAGGATACTTGAATACAATTTTTCTATGGTTTATTAATTCTGTATCTGTTTTATTTAGTGGGAAATCCATATCAAAAAAGTGGGAAAAAGTAAGGTAATAAAATGGCAAGTTATAAAGATGCTGGCGTAGATATATCAGCTAGCGAACAAATGCTCGATAGTGTAAAAGGTTCAATTAAAGAAACTCATAATAAAAATGTTCTCTCTGATATAGGACTTTTTGGTGGCTTCTACAAAGCTGATTTCAAAGATTATGAAAAGCCAATTTTGGTTTCGAGTGTTGATGGAGTTGGTACAAAAATAATGGTAGCTGTAAAGTCTGGAATTTATTCTACTGTTGGGCAAGATTTAGTAAATCATTGCGTAAATGATATTTTATGTTGTGGAGCAAAGCCACTTTTCTTTTTAGATTATTACGCAACAGGGAAATTAGACTCTAAAAATGGTGCTGATATTATTCGTGGTTTTGCAACTGCTTGTAAAGAAAATAATTGTGCTTTAATTGGTGGCGAAACCGCAGAAATGCCTGGATTATACCAAAAGGACGATTTTGACTTAAGTGGTTCAATTGTTGGTATCGTAGATGAAAACAAATCAATTAATGGCTCAAGAATATCAAAAGGAGATATTATGATTGGTTTGCAATCATCAGGTCTTCATACAAACGGTTATAGCCTAGCTCGCCACGTTCTTTTTAATAATTTTGAAATTGATCACCACTTTGAAGAAAGAGGAACTACTCTCGCTTCAGAACTACTTGCGATTCATAAATCATATTTGCAGGAGGTTCACCCCCTAGTACTATCAGAGCACTTAACAGGGATTAGCCACATTACTGGTGGCGGGATTGAAGGTAACACCAATAGAATTTTATCAGGTGATTTAAAAATGAAAATTGATTGGGATAGTTGGGAACGACCTTTCATATTTCAATTGATTCAAGCAGTTGGAGATGTTGAAGAATCTGAAATGAGACACGTTTTCAATCTTGGAGTTGGTATGATATTAATTGCAAAAAAAGAAAATGTTGATTTAATTTTGGAAAATACTAAAATTCACAACCCATTTGTTATGGGTGAAATTGCGTAAAAATAAATGAATAAAATAAAGAAAATATTGATTTTTGGGGCAAGTTCGAAAATTGCTCAAGAAACAGCTAAAAACTTTAATCAAGAAGGAACTCAATTGTATCTAGCTGGCAGTAACCTGCAAAAGCTAGAAATAGTGAGAGATGATTTGAAAGTTAGAAGCCCAAAAGCCACTTTCTATTTGGAGCAAATTAATGCTCTAGAATTTGACAAGCATAATCAATTAATTGAAAATGCTAAAACTAAAATGGATGGTTTAGATTGTGTTTTAATTGCACATGGTACATTACCAGAAAATGATGAGATCAGAAAAGATCACATAAAAACATTACATCATTTTAATATTAACTGTACTAGTGTAATTTCTCTATCTACAATTGCTGCAACAAATTTTGAAAAGCAAGGCTATGGGACACTAGCAGTAATAAGCTCTGTTGCTGGCGAAAGGGGAAGGCAAAGTAATTATATATATGGGTCAGCAAAAGGTGGAGTTTCCCTTTTTCTACAAGGATTAAGGAATAGGTTGATTAATTCTAATGTTAATATTTTAACAATTAAACCTGGACCAACAGATACGCCAATGACCACTAATATGAAAAAAGGTCTGCTATTTGCAAAAGCAGATGCCGTTGGAAAGTCTATTCATTCTGCAATATTAAACGGAAAAGATGTTTTATATACTCCTTGGTTTTGGAGGTATATTATGGCAATTATTAAGGCTGTTCCCGAATCAATTTTTAAGAAGATGTCAATGTAATAAACTCAAAAAACTGGTATTACGTTACTAGCTTCACAATAAAATAAATATTAAAAAGGAAATCAATGCAAAATTTAGTTATTCCTAATGTAGTAGAGCAAACCTCACGTGGTGAAAGAGGTTATGACATTTTCTCTATGTTATTAAAAGAAAGAATTGTTTTTATAACAACTCCCATAGATGACGCTGTAGCTTCAGTTATTATAGCTCAATTACTTTATTTATCTAGTATTGACCCCAAAAAAGATATAAATCTTTATATAAATTCCCCAGGTGGATCTGTTAGTGCAGGTCTTGCAATTTATGACACAATTCAATTTGTTAAGCCAGATGTGGCAACAATTTGTATTGGTACTGCGGCTTCAATGGCTCAGATTTTATTAACATCTGGAGCAAAAGGAAAAAGATTTTCTTTACCTCATTCAAGAATTTTGATGCATCAGCCGATGGGTGGTACTCAAGGTCAAGCTGATGATATTGAAATATATACCCGTGAAATGTTACGAATTAGAGATCAATTATTTGGAATAATATCTAGTCATACTGGTAAAACTGTCGAAGAAGTAAAGACTGATGCTGATAGAGACAGATATATGTCACCTACTAAAGCAGTAGAATATGGCATCATTGATAAAATTCTTGAAAATTCTGATGAAAAAATAAACCCTAATGGCAAGTAAAAAATATTCTAGTGAACTTCATTGTTCTTTTTGTGATAGATCTTCTAGAGATGTAAGTTCATTAATAGAAGGTCCCAACAACGTTTTCATCTGTAACTTTTGTGTAGATAATGCATTAGACATTATCAAACAAAATGCTTCAGGTAACAATTCTAAGTCAGTTGATATAAAGAGTCAGAATCTACCAATTCCTTCGGACATCAAGAAAAAACTTGATGATTATGTAATTGGGCAAGATTATGCTAAAAGAGTATTATCGGTTGCCGTATATAATCATTACAAAAGGATATATTCTCAGGAAGACACTACAGGACAGTATTCAGAAGTTGAAATTGAAAAATCAAATATCCTATTATTAGGTCCAACTGGATCAGGAAAGACTCTACTTGCTAAAACACTTGCAAAGATTTTAAATGTACCATTTGCAATTGCAGATGCTACAACTATTACCGAGTCTGGCTATGTTGGTGATGATGTTGAATCGGTTCTTCTTAATCTAGTACAGAGTGCTGATTACGATGAGAAGAAGGCTGAAAAGGGAATCATATATATAGATGAAATTGATAAAATATCAAGAAAATCTGAATCTGCTTCTATTACTAGAGATGTATCTGGCGAAGGAGTGCAACAAGCACTTTTAAAGATGCTTGAAGGTACTAAAATTGGAATCCCTCCAAAAGGTGGGAGAAAACACCCAGAACAGTCTCTCTTATATCTTGATACAAAAAATATTCTTTTTATTTGTGGTGGTGCATTTGTTGGACTCGAAAAAATTATTGCTCAGAGATTAAAAGATACAACCATAGGATTTACTGTTGGCGAAAGTACCCTAGTAGAAGAAAATAGTGATGTTCTAAAGTTTGTTGAATCAGACGATTTAATAAAATTTGGGTTCATTCCAGAAATTGTTGGAAGAATGCCACTTGTAACATATCTAGAAGAACTATCTGATAAGGCGTTAAGATCAATTCTATTAACCCCAAAAAATGCATTATTATTACAATACAAAAAGCTTTTAATGATGGATGATGTTGAACTAGAGTTTACAGATGAAGCCTTAGAAGAGATTATAAAAAAAGCAAAAATCAGAAAAACTGGAGCCAGAGGTCTAAGAGCTGTAACAGAAATAATGATGAATGATATAATGTTTGATATACCCGACAATAAAGATATAAGCAAGTGTGTTATTACCAAAGATACTGTTTTGCATGGCTCAACGCCTGAATATTTTTATAAATCTGATGTTTCTAAAAGTAATATTAATCAATCGGATAGCACTAACACAGAAAATGAATAATTATTATTTGCAATGTTAATATTTTTAATTATATTTGTAGCTCTTTATTTAGACAAATAAAGAAAAACTTTTTTATAAAATCAAGAAACGTAATGGCAAAGAAACAAACATTTGGTGATAAACTAAAAAAAGGCGAAGCTGCCGAAAAATTTCCTGTTAAAGTATTAAAATGGTTTCAGGACGAGAAAAGAGGTACATTAAGACTAAAAGAAAGATTAGTATTAATGGATAATCCAAATGATGTAACAAAAGTAGATATTTAAGGCTTAAAAATGAAAAAAGGTATTCACCCAGCATATAAAGTTATTGAAGTAGTAATGACTGACGGTTCTACTTACAAAACTCGTTCATGCTATAAAAACGACAAAATGGTTTTAGAGATTGATTCAAAATCTCACCCATTTTATACTGGTAAACAAATGCTTGTAGATACAGCAGGACGTGTTGATAGATTCAAGAAACGTTTTGAAAAGGCTCAGCAATTAATGAAAAAAGGGGATAAATAATGTCATCAGTTATACATCCAATGCAAACTGGCATGCAAGGTCAGCAAAAAAAGAAAACTGCTAAAACTAAAAAAGTTAATCCAATCAAAGGTCAAAAACCAATTGATCATTTAGATATTAAATTTTTAGGTAAATTTACAAACGATCAAGGTAAAATACTTCCTAGAAGAATTACTGGTGTTACTTCTACTCAGCAAAAAGCTATCTCTCGTGCAATTAAGTATGCAAGACATCTAGCTTTGATGCCTTTCGTAGCACAAGATATTAACTAAGTAGAAATCTAAACTTAGAATAAAAATTTAAGCCACCTTTTCAGGTGGCTTTTCTTTGTTGAATTAAGAAATCACATTAAGTTCTTTTCCTATCATTTCAAATGCGGATATACATTTATCGATTTGCTCTCTGCTATGAGCCGCCGAAATCTGTACTCTAATTCTATCCATTTTCCGTGGTACTACTGGAAAAGAAAAAGCTATTACATAAATCCCTTCTTCCAGCATTCTATCTGCAAACTTCACTGCTAAAGCAGAGCTATTATCAAAATTTCTGAACATTACAGGAGTAATGGGGTGAATTCCAGGAATAATATCAAAACCTAAAAGGTTCATTTTCTCTCTGAAATATTTTGTGTTATCCATCAAAGTATCTCTAAGAGTTGTAGATTCAGTAAGAATTTCAAGGCATTTCAATGTAGCTCCAACAACTGCTGGGGCTAGTGTATTTGAAAATAAATACGGTCTAGCTTTATTTCTTAGCCATTCAATTATTTCTTTTTTTCCAGAAAGGCATCCACCTGAAGCACCTCCTAATGCTTTTCCAAAAGTAGTTGAAATAACATCTACCCTATCCATAACGTTGAAATGTTCGTGAGTTCCTCTGCCTGTTTTACCCATAAAACCAGATGCATGACACTCATCAACAAATACTAAAGCATCATATTTATCAGCTAAATCACAAATTTCATCTAGTTTAGCGATATCTCCATCCATTGAAAAAACACCATCGGTCACTATAACCTTGAAGCGACAATCTTTTGCCTCTTGCAAACATTTTTCTAACCCCTTTAATGTTTTACCCGTTGATTTATCCAGGGACTCCGTACCACTCATATCTCCGTGATTAAAAATCCATCTTTGTGCCTTTGATAGCCTAATCCCATCAATAATAGATGCATGGTTTAATGAATCAGTTATTATAGCATCTTCTTTACCGAATAATGGTTCGAAAAAAGCACCATTAGCGTCGAAAGCTGAGCAAAATAGGATTGTGTCATCAGCTCCAAAAAACTCACTCATTTTCTTTTCAAGTAATAAATGGTCGTCTTGAGTTCCACATATAAACCTAACAGACGAAAGTCCAAAGCCTCTTTTATCAATCTCGTCGTGTGCTGCTTTTACTAGATCGGGGTGAGAAGAAAGCCCTAGATAATTATTAGCACAAAAGTTTAGAACTTGCTTTCCACTTACAGTGATTTCGGGCCCTTGTTCCGATTCAATAACTCGTTCGTGTTTGTATAAATTTTGATCATGAAGCGAAGTAATTTCTGATTTAAGAAATTGTTTCATTTTTGTGTACATAAATTTCCTTGTTTATCAAATGATATTGTACTAATTTATTAAAAAAGTAGATACGAATAAAGCTTAATGAATATTGAAATTTAATATTACTCTGGATGGGAAAAGATTCTAAATATATTTTATCACTAATTTTTATAGTATTTCTAACCCGAATATTTTTGTTGGAGGGAGAAAACACCTATCAATCAATTGATCCAATTAATTATATTTTTGGTTCTATAAGTTTTGATTTAAAGGGTGGTTCTCCCCACTTGCCCGGATCTATTCTTTATTGCAAATTGATTTATTTAGTGAACTATCTCATCAATGATTATCATAAGTCATTGATTACAATTAATTTATTTTGGACTTTAGCTAGCATTCCATTTTCTTATTTTATATTAAAGCATTATAAAGTAAATTATCATTTCATTAGTGTATTATTTATTTATTCAATCCCTGGTATATGGTTTTATACTTCAATCACTGAGTATTATGCTTTTGATTTATTTTTTTCGGTTATCATTTTATATTTAGTGACAAATAACAAATATTTATTTCTTACTCCAATAATTTTAGCAATAGGAATGGGATACAGGCAAAGCTCTGGGGTGCTTTTAGCTCCTATAATATTTTATAACATTGTTATATATATTAGAACAAAAGGCATTACTAGGAATTTAATATTAAGTTCTATTCTTTCAATGATAGTATTATCGAGTTGGCTTTATTCATTGATAGAAAGTACAGGTGGCCTTAGCGAATACATCGATTTGTACACAAACAAAAATCCAATCCCTGAAAGCACGACTTTAAAAAATCTTGTTAAAATGTCTTCATTTGGTTTATTCTTCTTTATAACTACTTTATTCTTATTTAGGGCTAAGTTTCTTGGTAAATTTAGAATTGAGCTGATTTTAAGCATTCTGCCAGGTCTTATATTTTTTGCCTTAATGCATTATAATAAAGGCTATTTCATGCTAATCACAGTACCTATAATTGTACAATCGCTTATTTTATTCAAACCTAAACTAACAAGACTCTACGTTGCAATTTTATTAAATTTAATTATTTACTTCCTATCACCTTCTATTTTCCCAGTTTACTATAATAAAATGAAATCAGATAAGAGACCAGTTTCAAAATTGCAACTACAATCTGAAAGAATGATGTTTGGATTTTCTTCTAATTACGGAACAATTGTTAAAGGAGATCAGCTTTTTGATGAACTTGAAAAACTAGAAATTCCCAATAATTCTAAGATTGCTTTTGATCAAAGCCTGCCAATCCAAGTGAAACTATTTTCATATAACAAAGGTCTGGATTCAACCTATTATTTTAATTCTAGTTCTAATCTAAAGCTATATCAATTAATAAGCTTGGATTATAAAATGGTAGATATTTCTATCTTAAATTCTGACTTTATATTTATTGGACATTCAGAATTTTTTAAAAATTATTTATTTGATATTGCTAGTTCTTTAAACCAGAGCCAAAACTTCACTGTTTATAAAATAAATGAAGATTATTTGTATAAATATCAATCAATTTTGGAAGATAATTTCTAAAAAAATCTATCGTACCAAAGGGTAAGATTTACTAGAGAGTAAATTTTTGATCCCAATTTAGATTTCTCATTTTGATGTGCCTTTAACATACTTTTTAAATAATCATTATCTAATAACCCTAATTTTGCGAAACTAGAATGAAATAATCTATCCTCGGCAAATTTTTCCCAAGGTCCTCTAAACCAATTATCTACTGGTGCAGCAAAACCCATTTTTTTTCTATATATAACATCATGTGGAAGTATATCTTTAACAGATTTTTTTAAAATAAATTTACTGATACTTGTATCTGGCATTCTCTGTTTTTCGTTTAGGCTCGTCGTAAATTCTAATAGCCTATGATCTAAAAACGGCACTCTCGATTCTAAACTATGTGCCATTGTAATCTTATCAACTCTCATTAATAAGAGTTCTGCTAGTCTTTGCTTTAATTCTAAATATAGTACCTTTTGTAGATAGTCTGCATTAGGGGAAAGAGCTTCAATTTCTTTGTAAATAGATAGAGCATACTCAGCCGGCTTTCCTAAAATTTTTTTATCGCTAAGTAAAGATTCTTGGTCATATTGAGAAAATACCGATACACCACTCCAATAAAATGGCTCATTATTACTAGATCTTCGCATATATTCAATAGCGAGACTAGGAACAAATGATTTCATTATTGGTTTAGATAAGGCGTAAATTCCTTTTTTCAATACTTTAGGTATTGGGTTATATAAACTCCATAATGAGTTAAAAAATTTATACCCTTGCAACATCCATTTATAACCAACAAATTGCTCGTCACTCCCCTCTCCAACTTGGATAACAGTAGTGCCAGATTCTTTTGTTAGTTTGCTTAGAAAGTATAATGGGATACAAACAGGATCAGAGTTTGGCTCGTCTTCGTGCCAAGCTAAATCGGATAAAATAGAAAAGGAATCTTTTTCATCGATTAAAACTTCGTGATGATTAGTATGGAATTTTTTAGATATTTTACGAGCATATTCTAATTCATTAAACTTTTCAAGCTCTTTAAAACCTACGGTGAAAGAATCAATTGGTCTATCCATTAATTCAGCCATCAATGCGACATTTAAACTAGAATCAATACCACCTGATAAAAACACCCCGAATGGAACATCAGACATCATTCTAGACTTAACTGAATCTCTTAATAAGTCCATAACCTTGTTCTGCACATCCTTCTGATTATATTGCGAGGAATCATATTTATCGAATGGATGCCAATATCTTTGTTTTCTAATTTCCGTAGAAGATATTTCCATGAAATGAGCAGATTCTAACTTTTGGATATTACCAAAAAGAGATTCATTTTTAGAACTCATACCATAATTCAAGTAATTTGGGAGTTCATTTAGATTTAATTCTGTTTTAATATCTGGATGTGTAAGAATTGATTTTATTTCTGAACCATAAACTAATAAACCATCCTTATGATAATAATATAGTGGTTTGATTCCTACTCTATCTCTACAAAGTAATAATTTCTTCTCTAAATTATCCCAAATGGCAATCCCCCACATTCCATGCATTTTTTGGAAAATATCCTTGCCATATTTTTGAAAGCCGTAAAGGATTGTTTCAGTATCAGAATTACCACGGTAGGTAAATTCGCTCTCTAATTCCCGTCTTATTTCTTGATGATTATATATTTCTCCATTAAAAGATATAGTGTATCGACCATCAGGGCTGGTCATTGGTTGAGTTCCATTTTCGGATAAATCAATTATTGATAACCTTCTAAAACTCATACCCATTATTTTATTGGAACTAATCCACTGTCCATCAGAATCAGGTCCACGGTGAGTTATTATATCACTCATTTTCTTGAGCAAATCTAAATCGCATTTGCTTTGTGATCTAAGGTCTAATATTCCTGCTATTCCACACATTAACTTTTAACTATATCCTTAATTACTAACTTTATTCTAGTTGCATATTCATGGATTTCTGAATTTTTACTTATCGATACTGCTGACAATTGTTCAAACAACTCGTCCTGTTGAGTTCGAAAAGCATTAATGTAGGTCTCATTAATCTGTAATTTATTAATAGTATCAAATGCAATTACTAACATTGTAAGGCAGGCATTTTCCCACCTTTTTTTATCTTCTCTTTTTCTATTATCAATTTTAGTTGCCTGAAATATATAATTAGAAGATATAAGTGCGTATTTAATTGAGAGAAATGGGTTTTTGTTTTTGAGATGGAACTCCGATAAAAGATTACTAATATTCCCTAATGAAATATACATATTATATTCTAAATCTTCTATTTTACCACGAAGTTCAACAAATGATCTTTTTTGCGATAATATCTGCCCTCCAAACTTATCGTTAAGCATTTTTGATTGATAATTATAAGAAGCATAAACAAGGATAAGAGTTAGGGTAAATAGAGAAGCTACAATCAAAGTAAATCTATAGGATTGACTATTAAAAGCTGAATCAAAAAAATCATCTTTAACTTCATACTCCATAAGCCTATTTCTTAATGAATAATTATTTTGCATTAATTTTTCATTATAGCCTACAACACTATCTAGTCTTTCACTCATATAAACAAGCTTTAGTTCTAATCTATCAATTTTTTGCTGGGTAATAATTGAATCTTTATTTTGAGCAAAAACATGAAAAGATGAGAATACTAAGATCCAAATTATCAATTTCATTTTATTGTTATTGTCCTTTTGCTAGTGCATTTTTTATTTTATTTTCAAGAATTAGGGGTTGAATAGGTTTAACACAATAATCAGAAACACCAGCTCTTATTGCTTCAATAATATCTTGTTTCATCCCTTTTGTGGAAACCATTACAAATGGCAAATTTTTAAGCCTTTCGTTAGATCGGATGCTCTTTATTAGTTCCAGTCCATTCATTTCTGGCATAAGCCAATCACTTAGAACTAAGTCTATTTCTTCAATTTTTAATAAATCCCAAGCAACTTTACCATCACCTGCTTCAAACATTTCTGTATCTGGAAATGCTTGAGAAACTATTCCAGTTACTACTCTTCTCATTGTTGGAGAATCTTCAGCTATTAAGACATTCATAATTTTGGAAAATTTGTTAATATATCAATTACTGTGGATACTCTACCAAAAGGAGCAGATATCTGTACCCCAGCAATTTTGTTTTTAATCTCTTCTATAGACTCCACTGCAATTTCTATACCCATTTTTAAACTACCTTCTTTATTACCTTCAAACGTTCTCATTTTTTTGAGAATTGATGATGGCACATCTACTCCAGGTACTTCATTGTTCATAAATTCTGCATTACGAATTGAGACTAAAGGCCATATTCCTGCTATAATAGGAATGTTAATATGCGAAATTTTATCCAAAAAACGAAGGAATACTTCCGAATCAAATACAGGTTGAGTAACTGCATACTCTGCACCAGCATCTTTTTTCCAATATAATCTTTCTATTTCTTTATCTAAATCTACGGCTCCGGGGTTACAACCAACACCAATTGTAAAGCCTGTTGGCTTTCCTATCGGATCTCCAGCTAAGTCCTTACCATGATTTAATCTATTAATGATATTTACTAATCCAATAGAATCAACATCGTATACCGCAGTTGCATCTGGATAAGTTCCAAGTTTTGGCGGGTCACCAGTAATTGCAAGAATATTTTTTAAGCCAAGGGCATAATACCCCATTAGATCTGATTGAATCCCAATTATATTTTTATCACGGCATACAAAGTGCAGAACAGTTTCGATTCCAACATGCTGTTGTAATAAAATTGCTAAAGCAGATGCAGACATCCTAGCGCTTGCTCTTGGCCCATCGGGAATATTAATAATATCAATCCCAATATCCTTCATTTGCTGTGATTTTTCAAGTACATTTTGGTAATCAATACCTTTTGGAGCTAATAGCTCTACAAATTTTACAAATTTTTGATTAGAAATTGATGACCCTAAATCGGATTTATCATGGATTTCAATCATTTGTTCTTTAATATCATTAGAGATATTTATTTCTTTTTTATAATCATTTGAAATGTCTGACCTATTTAGTGAGTTAAGCATATTTCTCATTTTCTGAATATGCTCGGGTCCAGTACCACAGCATCCACCAATTATATTAGCTCCGGCTGATGCAAAGTGTTTTAAATACTCTCCTAAATATTCGGGAGAGGTTAAATAGATATTTCTACCATTAATATTTTCTGGTTTACCAGCGTTAGGCATTACAGAAATTCTTTTATCAGTATATTTCCTTGCCTGTTCAAGCCAGTTAAGAATAGATCTTGGACCAACCGTACAGTTTACACCTAATACATCTGTATTAATTTTTTCAAAGTTGTTGATTGTAGTTTTTATATCAGTTCCTAGCAATGTAGTACCATCATCATCAATGGTAAGTTGTGCTATAGTAGGAATATCCTTCAATTCTTTTGCAGCTTCAACTGCTGCTTTAAGCTCTTCTTGATTTATAAATGTTTCAAACAAAATCAAATCAACTCCACCATCTAAAAGTGGCTTGATTTGTTCCTTAAAGATTGCTTTTGCGTCATTATAAGAAATAGGCCCTAATGGTTCTATTTGTGTACCCAAAGGCCCTACAGAGCCAGCTACATATTGATTATCTTGGGTGGCTTCCTTTGCCATTTTTGCAGCTTCAAAGTTTATTTCATATAATCTCTCGTAAAGTGAAAATTTTTGTAATTTTATTTTATTCGCACCAAATGTATTAGTTGAAATAATATCGGCACCAGCTTCGAGATACTCTACATGAATTTGTCTAATTAAGCCTGGATTATTTAGATTTAACTCCTCGTAACACTTATTTATAAAAACACCTCTTTTATAAATCTCAGTTCCCATTCCTCCATCGAATAGTAGAATTTTATCATCTAATATCTTATTTAGGTTCATTTAGTTTACTTTTTTAATTATTAATTGGCTATCAAAATCTGGGTTTTCTAAGTTAAATTTAACAAAGCCACCTGTTTGCCATATTCGAAATAAATCAGAATAATTTTTTGAAAGTTTATTTCCAGACTGACCTGAAAAATTTTGGTAATATAATTCATTTCTACCTTTGATATAAATTAAATTAACTATGTTTCCAATTGGCAGATTTTCTTCTTTAAAATACCTTATTGAATATGGATCACCTTTTGGTAAATATTCTTTATCGAAAAATGAAACTTTGTTAGCCATTAGTTCAGATTCTATTGATTTAGCTTTCAAATATTTAACATTATCATCTAATTTTTTACCATAAATTTTCTTAAAAATATTAAATATAACTATATCTTTATTTTCAGTATCATTAGTATTATTATCATCAAAATATATACTGTTATTTATTAGGCTATTAATTACAAAATTATCAATAAAGCTATTAGATAAATTAACTTCAGTATTAGTTTTACCAGCTAAGTTATTAGTCAGATATGAAAATATTTCTATTTTAAGAGAATCAAGAAATAATAAAATTTTACTTGAAGGTTCAACAAGGCAATTCCAATTATAAACTTCTTTTATAAATAACTTCTCTTCGTTGGACAAAACTGTGTTAAAGTTAACCATAATTTTGTAAAACTGATCTTTAAAGCTCGAATAAAATACTGAATAATTATCGTTAGAAATCAACTGAGTTTCAATAGGAGTCAACTTTACTACATTTTTTAGTAATGATTTCACCCTTTTTTTAACAAATGGGTTTTCTGAAATATCATAACTTTTGATGGAGTCGTAAGTTAAATTAATTGAAAGAATATATGTATTATCATTAAAGTTAATAATGTTATAGTCTGTATTATCAAGCAAGTAAGAAATCTTATTCTCTTTAGATTTAATGGTGTCAATTAAGTACTTAACTTCTAAGATCGAATCCTGTAGCAGAAAATTTACACCATCGTTTTGAATCTTTTCCAAATTTACTTTTAACTTCCTATTTCTATAAATAGAAAAGTTTGAATCAATTTCGCACAGTGAAAGTGGGTTTCCTGGTATAGATAGATTTATAGTCGAATCAAAAACTGCTAAATAAGCTTCATTCCCCTTTTTCAAATTTGCTTTCTGTGAGTAATAAAAGTAGGTATCCAGATTCTGTTCTGATTTGAAATTTATATCCTCGAAGCTTATCTTTGGTAATTCATTAAAATAATCATAGATCAATTTCAAATAACTTGATTTCAAGCCATAGAAAACATCGAAATCATTTTCTAAGCCACCTGTTTCCAAAACTTTATTGTAGATATCAGCATCAAAAGTATTATATATTTTGGAATAAGTCTTTAAGTTGTCAAATATATTTACGTTCGACATTTCGATGAGCAAGTTAATCAGAACTGGGTGCCAAGGTTCCCATCTAAGAGGTTCGACGTTGAATATCGCAAGTTCAAATGTAGATTGCGAAGATTCGATAAAATCATTAACCCCAGATGTATAGGCCTTTAAAATTTCTTTCTCCTTTTTACTTGAGTTCAAGTAGATATCTTTGGCTAGTTTGGATAATTTTAATCTTCTAGAAATATAATCGTGCAAAATGTACTTCTCAGAAAATCTTTCGCTCATAAGACCCAAACAGATTGACAAATAATAATCCATTTGGAGAAGTCGATCTTTAGCATGACATATTCCTAGCTGATAATATTTCTGATTAGGTTCATTTCCAGAAATAAAAGGGACTCCAAATTGATTAAAGTTAATAACTGTTTCATTTGCTATAAACTTACTTGAAATCTCTGGGCTATTCTCTTGCCTAAGTAGGCTTGCAATAAAAAATGATAAAGCTAGCATACCTATCATAAGAATAATTATATATACCCATATTTTTTTCACAGCCAATTATTCTTTTTGTACCAATCAATTGTTTGCCCTACAGCTTCTTCAAAATTATATTTAGGTTCCCAGCACAATTTATTTTTTAGCTTAAGTGTAGACCCAACCCAATAAATTTGAGAAATATCTTTAGCTTTATCTCTATCAAAAACAGGAGTTATTCCAAGGAATTTGGAAAATGTTTCGTTTAAAAATCCAACAAATTTTAACATTAAATCAGGAACTCTCAATGTTATAATATTTTTTTTAAAAATTTCTTTAAGGAGCTTATTAAATTTATCAAGACTAATTGGCTCTTGAAATGCACAATTTATTATCTGTTTTTTTACAACACTTGTTGCTGAGTAAACAATTAAATTTGCCAGTTGCGGGCCATCA
Source organism: Candidatus Kapaibacterium sp. (assembly GCA_028376765.1). Classification (GTDB taxonomy): domain Bacteria; phylum Bacteroidota; class Ignavibacteria; order Kapaibacteriales; family UBA2268; genus JAJRPT01. Next base: position 33,925 of record JAONBD010000001.1, on the reverse strand, counting down.
ATCATTGAAACAAATTTCTCTTTTCTGCCAGTTTTTACAAATATTCCTTTCGAAGCCATTTTAAAGACTGAATACATTGCTTTATCTCTAATTCCAAAAACTGCTCCAGGTCTTAAAATCAGATAATCAAAACTAGAACTAGCAACAATACTCTCTGCTTCAATTTTACTAATCCCATAATCAGTAATTGGATTCGATCTTTCATCTTCTAACTTAGGCTGTATACTGCTAGAAGGCCCAGCGGCAGTTAAACTACTTATGTAAATAAATTTCTTTAATTGAGAATTTTTAAAAAGCTTACAAAGATTAATTGTTCCGATTACATTAATTTTATAAAATTCTTTTTTGTTTTTTGCTTGAACAATTCCTGCAGCATGGATAACATAATTAATTTTATCCAAAATTGGTTTAACATTTTCAAGATTATCCAATGATCCATATATCAATTGAATATTTTTATCTTTGAGCCATTTTAGATTGGAGTTATTTCTGACCAAAGCAAAAACATTTTTTCCTTGCTGGAGCAGGGAATCGACTACTAAGCTTCCGATAAAACCATTTGCACCTGTCACTAAATAGTTATCAATCATGATGTGGGATTGAAATTAATACTTCGGTATAGCGATTAGGTTCGCTTTTAAATTCAACATTTAAACTGTAGAGTTCGCTAATTCTTTTAACCAAATAAAGCCCAAGTCCTAATCCTTGTTGTTCAAATTTTGACCTGTCAAATTGCTTGTAAGCTCCTATATCAGAAATCTCGGTGGAATTCATTCCTCTTCCATTATCACGAATAGAGTAACAAATTACTTTTTCTATTTTCTTATTTGAAATAACTACTTCACTGCCTTCCGAAGAGAACTTAAAGGCATTAGATATTAGCTCTGAAAATAACTTTTTGAAATCATCTAATTCAATTTTATGATTATAGTTTTCTAAATCAACTTTTAAGTCATTAGATCTATTTTTCCCGAATGCAATACTTTCTGATATCTTTAAAAGATGTTGGTTTGATGAAGTTATAACAAATTCAGTTTTGAACCCATTATTTAATTTATTTTCAAGTTCGTTGTAATATAGAAAATTAGAAATTAAACTTTTAAGCCTATTAGCACAGAAATATATTACTTTGTGTAGCTCTTGGATTTCTGATTTATTAAAATCGTCATAACTTTCCATTAACATCTGCATTGGACCAAGGATCCCATTTAGAGGAGTAAGCAATTCATGAGGCAAAACAGTAGAAATACTAAGGCGTAGTTCATCAATTTTACTTTGTACGACCGCTTCAAATTTAAGACTTTTTTCGATTCTTGCTTTTACACTTTTAATTAGCATTTCAGAATCAAAAGGTTTTGTTAAGTAATCATCGGCACCAAGTGTCATTCCTTTTCTTATTTGATAGTTTTGATGCAAACCAGATAGAAAAATAAAGGGGATTGTAGCTGTTTTCAAATCGGACTTAATTTTTTCTAAAATCTCATAACCTTTTATTTCAGGCATCTCTATATCACTTATAACCAAATCACATGGGTTAGATTTTACGTATTCAATGGCATCCCAACCATTATTAAATGGAATGACATTATAATCTTCCAAGCTTAATATTTCTGTTAAGCTCTCTGTTATGTACGACTCATCATCAATAATTACAATATCTGACATTACAATTGTATTTTTTCTAAAATAAAAGTTAATTTTGTAACAATTAAAAGCAAAATAGGAAAAAAAAATGATATCTGCACAAAATTTAAGTGTACAATTTGGTAAACGAGTACTTTTTAAAGAAGTTAATATAAAATTTAGCCCAGGAAATTGCTATGGAATCATCGGAGCTAATGGAGCTGGAAAATCTACTTTTCTAAAAATCCTATCTGGTGAAATAGAACCTACTGATGGGCAAATCCAAGTAGATCATGGAAAAAGAATTGCAGTTTTAAAGCAGGATCAATTTGAATATGATGAGCAAAGAGTATTAGATACTGTTATTATTGGTCATAAGAGCTTATTTAAATTATCTAAAGAAAGAGAAGAGCTTTACGCAAAAACAGAATTCACCGAAGAAGAAGGCATTAGAATGGGTGAAATTGAAGCTGAATTTGCAGAAATGAATGGCTATGAGGCAGAATCTGATGCTGGTACCCTATTATCTGGATTAGGGCTTAATTCTGAGTATTTAGATAAAAAAATGAAAGACTTAGAATCAGGTGAAAAAGTAAAGGTTTTATTAGCCCAAGCTCTTTTTGGAAACCCTGACATATTATTACTAGATGAGCCTACAAATAATTTGGATATTCAATCAATTGAATGGCTCGAAGATTTCCTAATTAAATTTAATAATACTGTAATAGTTGTTTCTCACGATAGACACTTTTTAGATTCGGTATGTACACACATTGCAGATATTGACTTCAAACAAATAAATACTTTTGTTGGGAATTACTCATTTTGGCAAGAAGCCGTACGCTTAATTACAAGACAGAAGAAAGATCAGCAACGTAAGAATGAAGATAAAGCTAAAGAATTAAGAGACTTTATTTCAAGGTTTAGTGCTAATGCCTCAAAAGCAAAACAAGCAACTTCAAGAAAGAAAATGCTTGATAAATTAGATCTTGAAAATATGCCTCACTCATCAAGAAGGTTCCCTTATATTGAGTTCAAACCAGATAGAGAGTGCGGTAATATTATTTTAAATATTGAAAATCTATCTAAAACTTTGAATGGTGAAAAATTATTTTCAAATTTCAACTTAACAGTTAATCCTAATGATAAAATTGCTTTCATAAGTGAAAATGATTTAGCAATATCTGCATTTTTTGACATCATCAATAATGAATTAGAAGCAGATTCAGGAAGCTTTGAATGGGGTGTCACTATTAGCAATTCATATTTTGCTAAAGAACATAACAAAGAGTTTGCTATGGGCTTACCGATTGTAGAGTGGTTACGTCAATATTCTAAGGATTCTGAAGAAACTTACATCAGAAGCTTTTTAGGTAGAATGCTGTTTTCACAAGAAGAAGCATTGAAAGCTACAAACGTTCTTTCTGGAGGAGAAAAGGTTAGGTGCATGTTATCAAAAACTATGCTTTCTGGAGCGAATACTTTAATACTTGATGATCCTACAAACCACTTAGATTTAGAGGCTATATCATCGTTAAACGATGCTTTGGTTAAATATTCTGAAGTTATTTTATTAGCTTCACATGACCATGCCCTTCTTGATTCGACTGCAAACAGAATAATTGAATTAACACCTAATGGTGTAATAGATAAAATGATGACCTATAACGAGTTTTTACATGACGAAGATGTTAAGGCAAAAAAGCAAGAACTACTTGGTCTTCAAAGTGTATAAATAATAAAATATGAGCAATATAGACTATACTGAAATCCGAACAAAAGAAAGAGTTGAAAAGGTAGAGAGAGTGCTTAGTAATAGGCAACCAGATTTGAAAGTGGTCATGGAAAATGTTCATGACCCTCATAACATTTCGGCGGCTTTAAGATCTTGCGATGCTACTGGTATATTAGATGTTGATTTAATATACCATACTGGACAAACTAAACCGAAATTAGGGAAACAGTCTTCTGCTTCAGCAAAAAAATGGGTGAATTGTAATTATTATAATGATTTACAAGACTGTTTTACTAACCTTAAAAAAGATGGTTTTACTATTTTCACAACTCATTTAGCTACAGATTCTGTTGATTTGTATGAAATGGATTTTACACAGAAAATTGCTCTTGTTTTTGGTAATGAACACGAAGGAGTTACCGAAAAAGCTTTATCTCTTTCCGATGGTAATTTTATTATCCCTCAAGTAGGTATGATACAAAGTTTAAATATTTCTGTATCTGTTGCTGTAACATTATACGAAGCGTATCGTCAGAGATACTTAAAGGGCTTTTATAACAATTCCCGATTCGATAAAACAGAACATAATAACAAACTAAACGAATGGCTTAGCAAATGATGAATTTTATACTCTTATTTTTTTACCTACAAACCGCGATTAATCCTGAATTAGTTAAATATATAGAATCAGCTCAAAAATCAATACAAGAAGCAAATTTTATTGAAGCTCACAATTCAATAGATAAAGGTATTGAGCTAGATCCAAACAATCACATTCTTTTCTATTGGGAAGGATACACTTATATGAACGAGGGTAAATTGGATTTGGCAATTGAAAGCCTCACTAAATCAATATTAATTAATGATAGATTTGCAGAAGCATATAATACCCGAGGCCTTTGCTATGGTTACAATGATGAAGTTGAACTTGCATTAACTGATTTTGACAGGGCAATAATTATAGATTCTAAATTTGTTGAAGCTTATATTAATAGAGGTAGCTCTTTAATTGGTAAAAATGAAATTGAACTAGCCATGGGAGATTTGAACGAAGCTCTGAAAATAAGTCCAAATAATGGCTCTGCTTTTTTCCATCGTGGAAGAGTATTTCAAAGACAAGAAAAATGGAATAATGCAATCAATGATTTTCAAAAAGCAATCAAAAATGATTTTATAAATAAAGAATCATTGTATGAACTTGGAAATAGTCTCTTTCAAAATAAAGAATATGAAAAAGCTATTCAGTCCTACACAGTTGCAATTCAATTTGATCCGAACCATCACAGAGCAATTAATAATAGAGCACTTTCCTACGACAAGATTGGCAAAAAGAATCTTGCTGAAATTGATAGACAAAAATTACGTGAGATTGCAGGTGTTAATTTTCAAGAATATAAAGATATTAAATATTCCACTTTTGCTTCCAAAAACAAAGATGTAATCTTAATGTTACCAAATGGCTGGCATAGATCTAATTTTGATGAGCCAAATGAAAATGAAGAAACATTTGAAATATCTGTCTACAAAAAAGATGAAGAAAAACCACTAGGTGCTAGGGCGAAAGTAAGAGTATCTAAAAATATGGGTGAGAGATTTCAAGTATCTGGTCCTGATGCTTTAATTGAATTTTGGAAAGGTTCAAATGGGAAGAATACCAAAGATTATCACGATTATGCAATAGCATCTCAAAAAATAAAAACAATTGGTAATAAAAAAGTAACGATATTCAATACTAAAAGACAAGTAAACAAAGGTGATTTGCCAATTGCTTCTGTTGAATTTGTTGCAGCAGATGAAGATACTTTAATTGTAATTTACTTTGAATGCCCAGTAACACAATTCAACTATTACCAAACAATTTTTGAAAAATCAATTAATGAAATCAAATTTCAATAATTTTTACTAATTTGCAATTAAAATTAATTTGTGGATATGGAAAAACAAAATTCAATCAATAATAGAGATACGATTATCGCAATCGTTTCAAAAACAGTTAAAGAACCAGAAACGTACATTTACAGAGATCAACTCACAATAACTGTACCTAAAGATAAAGTATTAAAGGTAGCCAAAGATCTTCGAGATAGTAATGATACTAAGTTTGAACAATGTTTGGATGTAACAGCTATTGACTGGAATAGACCTAAAAACAGGTTTGACCTTATTTATATTTTATACTCTCTTACACATAACCACAGAGTCCGATTAAGAGTACCATTAGAAGAAGAAGACCCAAGCTCCCCTAGTTTGTCGTCGATTTGGGAAAGTTGTAACTGGTACGAAAGGGAAACTTATGATATGTATGGTGTTACATTTACAAATCATCCAGATTTAAGAAGATTCTATATGCCAGAAGATTTTGTTGACCCTGAGTCAGGAGAACCACTGTATCCATTAAGAAAGGATTTTCCATTAACTGGAATACCTGGATCATTACCACTACCAGCATATCCTGAAAAATATGGCGATATTATTGACTAAAATTTTACTCTTCCGACCGAATAAAAATTGTCTTGATACCAGCTATCATCAAGACTGCTAATTATTACACCTTTGCTAGTCGAAGAATGTATAAACCTATTTTTGCCTAAGTAAATCCCTACATGGCTTACTTGGTTTGATTTTCTAAAAAATACTAAATCTCCAATTTTAGCATTTCTTAAACTAATAGAGCTGGAAAATTCAAACTGATTAATTGCTGTTCTTGGCAGATCAACACCAACTGTTTTCATTACATTTTTAACAAAAGCCGAGCAATCAACTCCATTTTTGGAATCACCACCCCATTTATACGGAGTTCCTAGCCATTCTTTAGCAGATTCAAAAACTAAATAATCAAAATTATTTTCGACCTTTGGGAATTTAGCAATTGGTTTAATATTGTTAGTTTTAAAATTTCTTTTAGTTTGTTTCAGTTTGTGAGGAATTTCAGTCAGCTCTTGCTTTTGTTTTTCTACATTGGATATTCTTGATGAAAATCTAGGTGATGGACTACATGACACCATAAATAGTGTGGAAATTACAAACACTATGTAAGAATACTTTAACACTAAGTATTAAAATAATTTGATGTCGTTTGGATCTACAGAATCGTTCTTCTTAGTTACTTTGCCAAATAAGCTAGATGGCATTCTCCAAATTGCTTTAGGCTGAGTTACCAATACAAAGCTAAATAAGAATAGAAGTACAAATAGTCCTTTTAATATTGAAGGTGGCATAATGATTTCCTTTTTTTTATTATCAAGAAAATATTATGCCAATAAATTACAATTTTTTAGAAAGTTTATCTATCATATCTTTGCAAATAGCTTCAATCCCAAATTCGTGTTCCCATGCCCAATCTTTTCTAGCGTAAGAATCATCAATTGTTTGAGGCCAACTATCTGCTATTTCTTGCCTGTAATCAGGCTTATAACTAATCTCAAATTCAGGGATGATTTTTTTAATTTCTTGAGCCAAATCTTTTGGAGCAAAGCTAATTGCTGCCAAATTATAATCTGCATGTCTTCTTAAATTCTTAACATCAGCTTCCATCAATTGAATAGTAGCATTAATACAATCTGGCATGTACATCATGGGCAATACAGCATCTTCTTTTAAAAACGATTCATATTTTTTATTCTTAATTGCCTCATAAAAGATCTCTACTGCATAATCAGTAGTACCACCACCTGGCAATGTCTCTGAGGAGATAATCCCTGGATAACGAAGCCCTCTTACATCCAAACCAAATTTTTCGAAGTAGTAATTCCCAATTGATTCCCCTGCTACTTTAGTTACTCCATACATTGTACTCGGTCTTAGCACCGAATCTTGAATTGTATTTTTCACATCAATTCCATCTCCAAAGGCCGCAATAGAACTAGGGATAAAAATTTTGGATAATTTTAATTCTATACCTAAATCTAAAATATTCAAAGAGCCATTCATATTTACATCCCAACAAAACTGGGGATTTTTTTCACCATTTGCTGATAAAATGGCTGCTAAATGAAAAATTGAATCAATTTTATTATTTTCTAATATTTCTTTTAAAGATGCTTTATCTCTAACATCTACCTTGTAGTATTTGAAATCAGATAAAGCTGGAATTGCCTCTTCTCTTATATCTGTCAGGATTATATTATCTCGACCATATCTCCTTGCTAATTCTAAACTTAATTCCGAACCTATTTGACCTAATGCACCAGTTATTAATATCTTTTTCATTCATTTCCTAGAAATTGTATTTTTGTTTAGTTATAAAATTAAACAAATAGAATAAAATGACAATGATTGAAAAATTTTTAGGCAATTGGAACCTTATTTCAATGACCATGGAATCTGATGATGGAGAAATATATTACCCTATCGGAAAAGAAGTGAATGGCCTCCTAATCTATACAAATGATGGACTTATGTCTGCTCAATTAGGCTCAATCCAAAGAACCAATTTCAAAAATCCAGATTATAGAAAGGGAAAAGAGTCAGAAATTATTAATTCTTTCAACAATTATATTTCTTATTTCGGGAAATTTGAAATTAATAAAAAAAGAAATTTTGTGGTTCACAAAGTAGAACAAAGCTTGTTCCCCAATTGGATTGGAACAAAAGTTAAAAGGTACTACAGCTTTGAAGGCTCTAATTTAGTCTTAAAAGCCACCCCAATTTCAAATGATGGTAAGCTTTTTACTCCCACATTGCGTTGGGAGAATCACTCTAAATGATTTATTAAAAAATTACGCCTGTCTGTAGATGAGCACAAACAGGCGTAATTAAATTAATTATTTAGAAATTTAGCAAGCTTTCGACTGCTGCTTTTACTTTTTCCTCTGTTGGAAGTACATCATTTTCATAATTTGGGTGATAAGGAATGTGAGAATCCTTAGCTGTTAATCTTCTAACAGGAGCATCCAAATATTGGAAACATTCGTCGGCAATGTGTGATACTACTTCTCCAGATACAGATGTTGTCATTGTATCTTCATGTATTACAATTGCTCTACCAGTTTTCTTAACTGATTCAAGAACCAATTCTTTATCCCAAGGAACTATAGTTCTTAAGTCAATGATTTCAACTGATTTGCCAGTTTCTTTTTCAATTTTCTTAACTGCATCTACTGATTGTTTCAAAGTCATTCCGTAGGTAACAATCGTTGCATCACTACCTTCTTTTACAATTTTACCTTTCCCGAATGGTAATAAATAGTTTTCGTCAGGTTCGTTTACTCTTGCAAAAGGAAGTCTATACATTCCTTTGTGTTCACAGAATAAAACTGGATCTTCCATTCTACAAGCAGCTTTTAAAAGCCCCTTTGCATCTGCAGCATTTGATGGATATGCTATCATAATTCCAGGAACATGAGAAAATATCGATTCAATATTTTGTGAATGACAAAGACCACCATGAATATATCCACCAACAGCAACACGGCATACAACAGCAGATGAAAATCCACCGTTAGATCTAAACCTCATTGCAGCAACTTCATTTTTCCATTGCATAAATGATGGCCAGATATAATCTCCAAACTGAATTTCTACAACTGGTTTATACCCTCTAACTGCCAATCCTAATGCAACCCCCATTATTGAGGCTTCAGCAAGAGGAGAGTTGAATACTCTTTCTCTTCCAAACTGAGTAGAAAGACCACGAGTGGCAGTAAAAACACCACCTTTATTATCTTCAATATCTTCACCAAATACTAAGATTTTTTCATTTCTGGCTAATTCTTCTTTTAAGGCATGGTTCACACCATCAACAAGAACTGCTGGTGCACCAGTAATTTCTAATGATTCGTCAGCGTAAGGCAAATCTCTAGTTGAAGGATCTGCAAAGTTCTCTTTAATCGAATCTTCAGCAGATGGATCTTCTTGCTCCCAAGCCCAATCTATTGCTTCGGTAAGTTCTGTATTTACAGCTTTGCTTAATATTTCTAATTCTTCTTCTGTTATATCTCCATCAGCTAACATTTTAGCAGATAGCTTTTTAATACAATCTCTCGATTCTTTTGCATCTTCTAAAGAGTCTAAAGGTCTATATTTTCTATGATCATCAGATGAAGAGTGAGGTAGTAATCTTTCTACATCAGCATGTAATAATACTGGTCCCTTGCCAGCTCTGATATACTCTATTGCTTGTTTTGCAGCAGCGACTGATTCTTCATAATCAGTACCATCGATATGTAATTTTAATAGATCGTCATACCCAGCAAATAAATCTGAAACGGTACCACCCATAATTTGATCTTCTGATTTTACAGATATAGCATATTTATTATCTTGAATACAGAAAATCACACCTAATTTTTCCCTTGTTGCCCAGTTAACAGCCTCGTAGAACTCACCTTGCGAAGTTGTTCCTTCACCCGAAGCAACGTAGGTAACATCATTTACACCAGCTTTTTTGGCAGCTAATGCAGTCCCAACAGCCGATAGGAACTGAGTTCCAGTAGGAGATGATTGAGTTGGCAAGTTCAATGCAGGGTTACCGAAGTGACCTGGCATCTGACGGCCACCTGTAGAAGGGCAATCTTTCTTTGCAAATGCTAGCATAAAGTAATCCTGTGGGGTCATACCTTTAGCATAAGAAAATGCCATATCTCGGTAATAAGTCCAACCCCAATCACGTTGTTCCAAGTTTTGAGCAATCGCTACTTGAATACACTCGTGACCAGAAACACCAATGTGAAAAAATGATTTACCTTGTTTTACAAGTGTAAGGTGCTTTTCATCGGTCTTACGAGCCGTAATCATTAATTTTAAAGCTTTTAATTTTTCTTCTTTTGAAATACTAGTATTTTGAGATTTTGAAGGTCTTCCTTTCTTTCCGGGTTTAACGGCCATTTTTTACTCCGATTTCAATATTTACATTTTTAACAAATTTTACAAAGTTAATATTATTTTTTGACAAATGGAAGTAAGACCAATTTTGTCTTGATTTTATTTTTCACACATTTGGTAACACTTGGTAACACATTTTTGCGTTTTTCCAAAGAACTGGTAACACTTGGTAACACTTTTTCGCATTTAAAAGTGTTACCACTTCCACTTTTTCAATGGCTCGTCATTCAGAAAGAGTACAGCAGTCCGATTGAAGAATCCAGTATGTGCTGGTTTTTACTGGATTCTTCCTTCCGCTACGCTCCAGTCTGAATGACGTGCTGAGGCTTGAGTATCTCTTTCGCTTTTGCATTTCGAGTGAACTTCGCTCGATGCATGCAATCAATGACTTTTTTTCAAAGAACTGGTAACACTTGGTAACACTTTTTTGCGTTTTTTCAAGCCCTCAACCTTTAGGTGAAAGGATTTAGGTGGGGGCTACCTTTTTTAGGCGTAAGCTACAAATCACAAAACAAAATACAAGAAAATGGTTTAACCATATTTTATAAATGGTTTGGAAACTATTTAAATTAAATCGAGTGGACTAACTAGTTTATCTCTTGATATTTCAGTGATATGAGTATAAATTTGAGTTGTCTTTATTGAGCTATGCCCCATTAATTCCTGAATAATTCGAATGTCATAACCATTTTCAATTAAGTGTGTTGCATAACTATGCCTTAAAGTATGAACTGTGACTTTTTTGTTAATTCCAGTTTTTTTTACAGCCTTTTTATATATAGATCTAACTGAGGTAGCAGAGTATTTCCCGCCATTTTGACCTTCAAACACATAATCTATTGGTCTGTATTTTTTATAATATACTCGTAATAAATCTAATAATTTATGAGATAAAGGAACGTATCTATCTTTGTTACCCTTTGAATTTACAATTTTCAGATTCATTCTTTCTGAATCAATATCTTGGATTTTCAGGTTTAATACTTCTTCCATTCTTAAGCCACAAGCGTAAATTGCATTAAGCAAAGTCTTATGTTTCAAGTTAGGAGTATTTTCAAATATTTTCTTTACTTCATTTTGAGAAAGTACATTTGGTAATTTTTTTTCATGTCGTTCTGGATTAAGATAATCAATTTCAAGATTCATGTTTAGAAAAGTATTAAAAAATAATTTGAAGCTCCCAATAATTTGTTTTTGGGTAGAAAATGACACTTTATCATCAATTACTCTCTTGGTTAGAAACTTTTCTATTATTTTAGAGTTTACTAATTTATAATCAGATAGCTTTATAAAATTAAAAAAGCCATTAACTATAGAAGAATAGGTATCTACAGAGCTTTTACTATATCTTTTTAATGTTAAGAATGTTTTAAAATCTTCAATTAACTTAATTATTTCAGGATAAGGCATGTATAGTTGTTTATTTCTTATTTATTTTCTATATTTGAATAAACTTAATAAAATAATGGTAGATAATAGCAATAGTGTTTATTTTTACCGTTGTGCTTAATTAAACTGAATACTTAAAAGAAACCTGAATTTATGACAAACAAGAATTTATTGCTTTTGAAATTTGGTACTTTTCAGACAATCTTGATGGGTCTGTACCATTTTTACATACCATATCAATATAACTGGGGAAATTACCTTGAACAACAAAGTCCGACAATTAACTGGTCCCTTTATTCATTAAATAACTATTTCAGTTTTAACCTGTTGGTTGTTTCCTTATTTCTAGGTTATTTTTTGTCTAAGCAAAAAGAGAATATTTCAGTAATAAAGACCTTGTCATCAATCATTCTCCTATTCTGGATTTTTAGTGTACTATATCAAATAATTGATCCAATGCCACTTCCTGCTAATCTTCAATGGATTGGGTATTTATTAATAGGGGTCGCAGTTTTTAACGGAATGATTTTTTTAATCCCTATTGTTAATCTCAGAAAAAATAAAAACTAAGCACAACAATGGCTATAAATAATTGCTTGTTCTTTCATACTTTGAAAATTCCTGCGGAATTTCCAGCTCAGTGTGTACTTGCAAAATTGAGTGCCAACCTACGCAACTATTCATAGCCGAACCGTTAACCGTAATAACAAAATTTATGAAAATAGCATTTGCAATACTTTTTAAAATTGTAATATATACTAATCCTTTGTTTGCTCAACTTGACAGTATTTATGACCAAAGTACTTACAGAACTTTCATTGTTCATTTGCCAACAGGGTATTCAACCAACAACCAATATCCAATCGTTCTGAATCTACATGGATTGCTTTCAAATGCAACTCAGCAACAATCCATAACACAGTTTGATAATATTGCCGATAGTAAAGGTTTTATCTTAGTGTACCCAAATGGAAAGCCTATTGGGAATAGTAATTTAAATAAATGGGAAACAATTAATAACTCAGATGTTGATTTTCTTTCAAATTTAGTAGATTCTATTCGTTCAAATTATTCCACCAACAATTGGTTGTTAGTTACTGGATTTTCTCAAGGTGGTTTTATGACCTGTAAATTTGCAAATAATACACCTCATGTTGTTAATGCTATAGCTGTAGGGTCAGGAAATATGACAAATTTGCTTAAAAACCAGTCAGCATCAGCACCACAAATACCAATCATGCATTTTCATGGAACAGAAGACAATACTGTTCCATATATGGGGTCACCACCTACTATTTCACCTGTCGATAGTACCATACAATGGTGGGTACAGCACAATAACTGTAATCCTTCTCCCTCCTTTACAGCTGTGCCAAACTCAAATTTAACAGATAGTTCAACCGTTGAGAAATATTATTACAGTGGTGGAGTAAATGGCAGTGAAGTGACATTTTACAAAGTCTCAAATGGGGGGCATACTTGGAGTGGATCTAATTCACCTAGCCCTTTAGGTTTTACTAATAAAGATATTAATCAAAGCACAATCATTGGAGACTTTTTCGATAGTTTTTGTACTGTAACAACTGGATTGATTGAAGAAAGAAACAACACTTTCAAAATTTTTCCAAATCCTTTTTCAGACCAACTAAATATATCGAATTTAAAACATGAAAACACAATGTTCGTTCTATATGATAATCTTTCCAATAAAATTCTAAAAGAGAGATTTACCACCTTGACAACGATAGTCACAGATCAGCTACCAAGCGGTATTTATTTCTATGAAATATGGAATTCTAAGGAACGAATCGCAGCTGGAAAACTTATAAAAAAATAAACGGTTAACACTATGTAAAAATGCATTAAAACGCATTTTACATTAAACGTTAGCAGTAATAATAAAGACAAAAAATATGAGAAGAAAAATCTTACTTTCAGTAATAACAATTTTAACTTTTGTTATAAATGCCAAATCACAAGATACTCTTGTGTCGGCTTTTTTTGGACTTGATAATGGACTACCAAGTTTATTATGTAATCAACCAGGAAGCCTGCTAGATGGTATGCCTGTTAATTTTAAATTCCCATTAGATGCATCCAGTTTATCGGAAACTGATTTTGAAGTTTTGGATAGCCTTGGAAATATACACATACCGATGTGTGCTGTTTTAGCACCAGCAAATGAAAACGGTGAAAATCGAACAGTGCTATTGATAGGTGAATTTGGAACTGCTGTTACTAATCCACCTGTTGAGGTAAGAGTTGTGGATGATTTATTTACAACAGCTACTATATCCGGAGAGTCCGCTTGTTCAGAAATCATAAACCTAAACGGAATCACTACCACTAATGTTATTCCGCTTGCTGATGGTCCAAGTTTATTTTTTGCCCAAAAAATTGATGGTAACCTGAATGAATGTAATTCAGGAGTACAAACGATTCAAGTTGCTTGGAATGGTGGCATTACACCGTATATAAATGGTGATACCGAATCTGACTTATTTCAATACTATATTGGTTATTCTGATAGTTCAGGAGTTCTAATTCCGCATGTACCAATTTCGATAGCAGACATAAACGACAACGATAACTTTCACCAATTATGCTTTTCTACAAGTGATGAAATTGTTAAAATTTCAATGATGGCTAATGCGGTCGAAGACCCAAACCAAGACCCAAATTTATACAGCGAAATTGATGTTAGTTCCTGCACTCCATTGACAAGTGTTGAAGAGAACCTTTTCGAAAAAGGGTATAAAATTTACCCGAATCCGTTTTCAGATGAAATTTTTGTCGAGAATCTGCTTGGTGATGAATACTTCATCATTTATGACATTTTAGGGCGAAATATTACTGAAGGAAAATGTTCAGGAACTATAAAAATACCAGAAACAAAATCAGGGATATACTATTTGACCATCCTAAGCAATACCAATCAGACAACATACAAATTAATTAAAAGATAACTGCTTACAACAATGTATATGCGGTAATGCTCCCTAAACGGTCGCACTCCGCATATACTAAACGTTAGGCACAATGAACACCAATCTCACTAAATAAATTCACTTTAGTAATATCTATTCGTCTTTCCGAGAAATCTATAAATTTTTCGAGTTAATGTTTCTGACATTTGTATTTTAAACAAAAACAATACTATAATGAATAAAACAATTTTAATTACAGGAGCTAGTTCAGGGATAGGAAGAGCTACAGCCAAATTATTTCAAGAAAAGGAATTTCAAGACTTTTTAGGGTCGTGTCGAGCATATTGTGAATTACTCGAAACAAATGACAAAAATGATTCTAATTATTTGGTCGAACTACAGAAGTTGCTTCTTGAACTATATACAAATGGAATAAATCTGCAAACGATAGACTTAGATTCGAATATAGATTTTGAAGAAAAGCTGGATAACAAAGAATTTGAAAATATAAAGAATCGAACAAGCAAACTACTTGGAGAAAATCAATGCTATTGGACAATTTTTGACCCAACTGAAAACGTCTTTGGAAACGAATCACCTGTAATGGGAGATTTGTTAGATGATGTAATGGATATTTATAAAGACATCAAATATCAGCTTATGATTTTTGACTTGAACACTGAAGAAAGCATAGAGAATGCTATGTGGGGAATGAAATTCGATTTTAGGCATCATTGGAGCA
Organism: Candidatus Kapaibacterium sp.; assembly: GCA_028376765.1. Taxonomy (GTDB): domain Bacteria; phylum Bacteroidota; class Ignavibacteria; order Kapaibacteriales; family UBA2268; genus JAJRPT01. The sequence continues at coordinate 18,687 of JAONBD010000001.1, read as the reverse complement.
ATCACGCAATTGATGCAATAAGAACAATACACTATGTGATTGAAAAGATATACTCTTTCAATAAAATACTTTAAAGGACTTGGAGTCTCTTATTAATTAATTTCAATTTTACAAGTAATAAATGAATAGAACCTTTTTTATAAAAATTGTGCTAATTATCATTATTATGAGCTGCTCATCAGACGACAATTCTAAGAGTAAATCTAAACAATTTATTATAAAAGAAACTCAAAATATGAAAGTTTTTCAAAAGGATAATTGGGCGACTTCTCAATTTGTTGATTCATTAGTTTTGAGATCTAAATCTCCTGTTATAAGTGTTCAAGATGGTAATAACAATTATAAAGATTCATGGACAATCTCTCCATATTTAGAATTGGATGAGTATGTCCCAAAAATATTTAAAGGAGAAAAAACTGTTCTTTTTTATTCAGATATAGACACCATATCTTTTATTGTAAAACCAAACAAACAGTATGATTTTGTAGTTCTTTTAAATAATGGCGAAAAGGCTTACACAAGAATAAATACTGATACCACTAAATCTGCCTCATTTGTGGAACAAAAGATTCTGAGTTACAGTAGAAAGATTGATAAAGAAATGTTTTTTTATGACACAATTCCTTTCAGAGTTGGAAAAGATCATCGTATTCATATTAAAGGAAAAATTAATAATTCATCATACTTAGATTTTGTATTTGATACTGGAGCAAACTCAATTATAATAGTTTCTTCGCTCGTTGGTAACAAGGTAAATATGTTGATGGATGGTGAAAGTTTAAACAGCGGAGCTGGTGGAAAAAATGTGATTCAAACTAGTTCATCCAATACATTAGAAGTTGAAAACTTGGCTTGGGAAAGTATTAAAATAGTTTCTATTGGCTATCAAAATCCAAGTTTTGATGGAGTGATAGGTTGGACCTCGTTTGAAGATAAAATAGTGGAAATTGATTATCAAAGAGAAATACTAGTTATTTATAATAAGTCAATTGATATCCCTTCTGATTATAAAAAAATGGATACAAAAATTATTAAGGGTATTCCTTATATTAAAGGTTCCGTAACTGTTAATAATAAAGATAGCTTTGGGTGGTTTGAATTTGATACAGGTTCAGATGGGAGTTTCAGCATTAGTCATAATTTTGATTACATACATAACCTTAGCAAGGAAATGGATCTCGTTGCAACTTCTGTTGCCACTGGTAGTTCAGGAGCAAAATGGACTACCGACAACTATTTATTACCTATTCTTAGGTTAGGAGAATTAGAAATCCATCAAGTACCTGTATCAATTCGTTCAGAAGACCCTAAAGGTGTTGGTTACCTTGATATTTTGGGTAACAACTTACTTAAAAAGTTTAACGCTATTATCGATTTCAAAGAAAATATCATTTATTTAAAACCTAATAATTTGAGCCTATAGCTTTCATCGATCCAATTATGCTATTTTCTGATAAGTTTCAGAAATCTTTTCATAAATATTCTCCATATTAAAAAATTTTAAAAATAATCTTGCCCCTAATACTTTCAAAATAAATTATTGAATCCAAATTTCATGCTATTTACAATCTTCAAGATTAACTTTTGTTAAAGTTATACTACATCTATATTAACAAAAAAGTTTCTTGCTACAAAAGAATTATTTTTTTGCTTTAATTACCTTTTTTGAGGAAGCCTATAATATTTTTTAAGTCTTAAAAAATCATTATATTTACATAAAAGTAATATGCTAAATATAGAAAACCATAACAAAACATTTGAAGGTTTAAATTTTATCGACCTTTTTGCTGGTATTGGTGGTTTTCATTATGCCTTACAATCTTTTGGTGCTAATTGTGTTTTTGCATCTGAAATAGATGAAAAAGCATCTAAAATTTATAAGACAAACCATCACATAAAGCCCAAAGGAGACATAACTCAAATTAATGAAAAAGAAATACCAGTACACGATATACTATGTGGCGGATTTCCTTGTCAAGCCTTCTCGATCTCAGGTAAACAAAAAGGATTTGAAGACACAAGAGGAACATTGTTTTTTGATATAGCTCGTATAATTGATTATCACAGACCAAAAATTATTTTTCTTGAAAATGTAAAGAATTTTGTGAAACACAACAATGGCAATACATTGAAAACTGTGATAAAAACACTAGAAAACTTGAATTATAAAGTTTTTTATAAGGTCTTAAACACAAGTAATTTTGGCCTCCCTCAAAACAGAGAACGAGTTTATATTGTTGGTTTTAACAAAAATGAATTTAAAAACATTAAATTTTCTTTCCCAAAACCTAACTTGTTTTCTTCCCTCGAAGAAATTTTGGAACCCGACCCTTACAATGCTAAAATTATTGAAAGGGAAGACATATCCATTTACAAAGAATACGAACCGACTAAAAATATTTTCAATCAGATTGATTTACCAAATAAACCTATTCAAATAGGAAAAGTAAATAAAGGAGGTCAAGGAGAAAGAATTTACCACCCAAGTGGTCATGCAATTACTTTATCTGCTTACGGTGGTGGAGTAGGCTCAAAAACTGGACTGTATAAAGTAAATGGTGATATTAGAAAATTATCCCCAAGAGAGTGTGCAAGGGTTCAAGGGTTTCCCGAAAACTTTATTCTCCCCAAAAGCATAACAGAAGCACAAAAACAATTTGGGAATAGTGTATCTATTAACACATTACAATTTGTTTTAAAAGAAATATCAAAAACAATTCAACATAATGACAAACAAACAAGAGCTAGGCTCTCAAACAGCCAAAAATGGATTCAAGAACGAGAAAGACATAGTTCTAAAATTCAACAATTGGCAAACTGACACTGTAGCTCAACTTTGGTTGAGTTTGATGCAATACGATATCAAAGAAATAGAATTTGTTAAGGCTATTGTTTTGACTGGTTTTAAAGCCGATATCCAAGTACAAATTACAATTAAGTTGAAAGAGGCTATTGATGTTGAAAATATTCAAGTTAAACTTGTCAGTAATATGAAAGGCTTCAACCAAATAGATAAAAGATGGGTTGATAAATATATTGAGATTTGGGAAATACCAACTTTTATATCTAATTTATTAAAACAATATACTGGAGAAATATTACCATTAATTAAAAATCCAAAAGATTCGAGAAGGACATTTGCCAACGAATTTAGTGAAGCTGACCAAAAAACATTACTCAATTGGCTTAATGAAAACAAGTCCCTAATTGTAAGTGATATTTTGAAGGGGCGAGGCAAGTTTTCTGCTGAATGGATGCTAGTCGCTCAAAAAGTTGATAATTCTGCAAGATGGATTTTAAAACCAATGAATTACTGTTTAAACTTTTTTGGCAATGGCGAAATAGAAATAACAAAAAGAGGAAATTTCAAAATCGGTAGAATTACGATGCGAAGAAAAGGTGGTGATGGAGGTAGAAAGACTGCTCAAATGCTTCAATTTAAAATTAACCCTGCCGAACTATTTTAAAAACAAACTAAACCAAACAATTTATATATATAGCAATATACCCAAATCCTTGTAAGTAAATTAGGTAATACGAAAATCGAATTTAATCAACTGGAGAGCGTGGCGAAGTTCAAGTAACCCATCACTTTAAAAAGTCCTCATATTTCATGAAGTATATAGGTGGGAGCTTAAAACTTTCACCCAATTTACTAGTTCTCTCAAGCTGTTCAATATTAACCAATTGAAAGATTCATCTGATATAATGGTGGGTTACTATACATCGTATTGTTGATAATCTCTAATGATTAAGCATTTGGCACAATATTTCCTTGCTACTCATCTAGGATTTTAGCATGAAAATAAAAAAATACATAGCTGCCAATTTCAATGAAGGTAAAAAACTAATTCTCGCTGAACTAGGCGAAGATGCGGTTATTTTGTCAACCAGAAATATTAACAAGCCAGATTCTGAAGAAACTAGCGTAGAAATAGTTGCTGCAATTGACGAAAAAACTCTAAAAGAAAAACAACAACGACCAGTAAAAGATAAACTGTCTGGTTTGGAAACCTTATTGAATGCTTCAAAAAAAGAAGAAAAACAAAGCAATCCATTAAAAGCAAATAACTACGAACCAAAAAATGATGTTTACGATGAAATTTATGACATCAAAAGAGATATTAATAAAATATTTGATTCATTAAAATACAAGTTCACACCATCGCTCAACTCTTCGCTTGCAAGTGTTTTTAGAAAAATAATCGACAATGAATTTTCCGAGGAATTTGCATTAGAGATACTTGGCGAGATAAGTTCAAGCGGAACTGAATTAAAATATGAAGATGCGATTCAGATTGCTAAAGAAATAATCACTAAAAAAATTAGAATCGGAAATCCCCTTAAAACTTCATCAAACAGGCAAGTAATATCATTTACAGGGCCTACTGGTTCTGGCAAAACTATGGCACTTGTGAAGCTAGCAATTATTATGAGTTTATTGGGCAAAAAAGTACTTATTCTATCGGCTGATACATATAAAGTTGGTGGAGCAGAACAGCTGTCAACTTATGCATCCATTGCCGGCTTGCCTTTTAAAACTGTATATAGCATAAAAGATTTAAGAAAATATTTAACCGAAGAAACTGAATATGATTTTGTATTTTTAGATACAAAGGGTGTTAGTTACAGGAATAACAAACATATTTTTGAAATTTCTGACTATCTTAAAGTAGCAAAACCAGATAAAAATTTCCTGGTAGTAAATGCAAACATGAGTAGCGGTAGTTTCAGAGAGATTTTAAAAGAATTAAATTCCTTTAATTATACCGATATTATTTTAACAAAATTAGATGAATCCGCAAAGATTGGCGGTATAATTTCTGCTATTGATGAAAGTGGTTTCCCCATAACATATTTGACCTATGGGCAAAACATACCAGATGATATTAGCCCAGCTAATGCAGAAAAACTAGGTCATATAGCGTTACCTCTAAATAATAAAATTGATATTATTAAACTACTAGATGAATAATTTACAAGCAGATATAAAAAATAATCCGTATGTAATTACCATCTGTAGTGGTAAAGGCGGAGTTGGTAAGAGCTTTATTGCCTCAAACTTAGCTTCGTTACTTGCAAAGGAAGGTCTAAAAACACTAATTTGGGATGCAGATAGCAATTTTCCGAACCAACATATATTGCTAGGCGTGGAACCCCCTATCAGATCTAACGAAGTTTATAGTGGCAAAATAGATTTACAAACTGCAATCTTTGAGTTCAATTCTGGACTTCATTTATTAGCAGGAAACCCAGCAAGTGGCAATATTAATCATCAAAGTTCTGAATCAATTTTAGAGCTATACAAGAAAATATTAATCAAAACTGATTATGATATTGTAATTATAGATACACCTGCTTTTTCAAGTGAAGATGTATTACAATGCTGCAATATAGCCGATAGGATTTCGATTGTCGTAAATGATGAGCCTACTTCATTGCTAGATGCTTATGGATTAATGAAGATTTTACTTACATATATTGGTAAGGAATATATTTCTTTAATTGTAAATAATGTAATTGACTTTGAAGATGCAGACGAAATTTCTAGTAAATTAAATCTGGCTACTGAAAAGTTTTTAAAAACTAAAATAAATGTACTTGGGTTTATTCCCTACGATAGAAATATCAAAAAATCGATTGTAGCACAAAATTTATTCATTGAAGAATTTAAAGATTCCGAAGCTGTAGTTTACTTAGAAAAATTAAAGAATAACTTAATTGAAAATTTAGGAATATTAGCAACACCTAATAGTTAAAAAAATGGCTAAAAAGAAACCAGATATCGATCCTGAAGAAAAAGCCCGTGAAAAAGAACGGCTTGAAAGGATAAAAAAAGAAGAAAAAGAGCTTAAGAAAAAAGCAAAAGAAAAAGAACAACGTGCAAAAGATAGACAAAAGCGGATTCATAAAAAAGAGCAAGCTGAAGAAAAGAGAATAAGACGAAAGGTCAATTTTCCAATAAAACTACTCTTTAATTCTAGCTTTTTTATAACTTTAGTTAGTTTTGTTTTGATGTTCTTTGGTGGCGAAATGGAAGAGCTAAAAGCTATCTATACTAGCGGCCTAATCTTTATTTTTACTTTTTTTGGTGTGGGTTTAGTACTAATACTTATGTACTATATGCAATCTGAAGAACGAATAGTTGAGATGGAAACAAAACGTAAGATAGAAGAAAAAGAAGAAAATGAAAGACTAAAACAAGAGGAAGAAGAGCTAGAAAGACTATTAAAAGAAGAGATTGACGATAGACATTATGATGATAATGAAAATCAATCCAGTAGCTCTGGTGCCCCAATTCTTTTAGATGAAAGCTCGTCGGCAGAAGAAATTGATGGCTTAGGTGATTTAGACAATCTAATAATGGATGAAGATCCTGATGTTAATCAAGTTGTCGAACAAAACCAAGATGAAGAATTAATGGTTGGAAATGAAAATAATGAATCGGATCCTGAACTGAATGAGTCTCAAAATAATAATCAAGATGAGTCATTAAGCAACGAAGTAGGTCCAGATCCTTTCTTTTCAGAAGATGATTTTATGAACGAAGTAGTTTTTGGATCTGATGATGATAAATAAGATTTACGTTTAAGAAAATTTACTGATAATTGAATCGAAATAATTTTATATGTTTGAAATATGGAAGCGGTAGTAAGCAAAAATACAGATGAACTTTGGGAAAGTTTTTTGGCAACAAGAAGGTCAGAAGATAAAAGCGAGCTAATAATGAATTATATTTGGCTTGTAAAGTTTGTACTTAGTAAAATGAATCTCCCACAAAATACAATTTTGGATCATCAAGATTTTGTTGCTATTGGTGTGCTTGGCTTACACGAAACAATTGAAAGGTTTAGCCTTGATAGAGGTGTTAAATTTGAAACTTATGCAATTCCAAGAATTAAAGGAATTATAAAAGATGAAATGAGAAAGCTAGATTGGCTCTCAAGATCTACTAGAAAAAAAGCTCACGAATTTAGAGATGCAGCAGAAGCATTACGTAATGAGAATGGAAGAGAGGTTTCCTCTGGCGAAATTATGCAAAGGCTGAATGTTGATTCTCAAACATATTTGAAATATCTATCGGCGGCTGCAGCGGCAAAAGCTACTGTCAATTTTAATGATAATTCAAATATTATGATTGATGGAGAGGAACTAGACATTTTTGAAACTGTTGCAGATGAAGATGCTGTTGACTCTCTTGAATCCCTTGCAGAAAAAGAAAGAATGGAATACCTAATTCAGTATATTCAAAAATTGAAACAAAAGCCCAGACTTGTAATGTCTCTTTACTATTACGAAGAAATGACTTTCAAGGAAATTGGTAAGAATATTGAACTTACTGAAAGTAGAGTTTGTCAGATTCATACTCAGGTCATAAAAGATATTAGAAAACAGCTCAAACAGTTAGAGAATGCTTAATCATTCAATTGAGAGGAGATTAAATAATATAACAGATTTACCTGTTGTCCCCGCTCATTTGGGACAAATACTAAAAAGTCTGGACAACCCTAATATCAGAGCAAAAAAACTTGCCGAACAAATAGAAACTGATCAATCACTCACCACTAAAATTTTAAAAGCAGCGAACTCACCCTACTATGGTTCAGCGGGAAGAATCTCAACTATTGAACTTGCAATTGTAATTATGGGGCTAAATACCATCAAAGAAATTATTATTGGAATGGTAGTAAGAAAATTCTTCAATAAAGTACCCTCATATTTATTTGATGTGAAATTATTTTGGAATTATTCAATTTATTGTGGGTCTGCCAGCAGGTTAATTGCAAGAAAAATTGGTTTCAAAAAAGCAGGGGAAGCCTTTGTAGCAGGACTAATGCACGATTTGGGAATATTAATAATTATTCAATATTTTTCACACGAATTTTCAGAGATAAACTCATTAGTCCAATCGGGCAAATATACGATGAGAAAAGCAGAACAATTGGTAATAGGTGCAGACCATTGCGAACTTGGTTCATGGCTTGCAAATAAATGGAGCTTGCCTGCCCCCTTAGTTAATTCTATTAAATATCACCACAGCAAACCAAGTGATTTACCCGATGATATTGATGAAGATTCAGTAAAATTATCTATGATTGTATCAGCTTCGGAGTGGTTTGCCCAGCTAACTGCAAACAAGTCATGGTCTAATGAATCAGAACAACCTCCTTATTTCTCAACAGGAAAAGATATTTTAAATATTTATCAAGACGAATTAATAGACCTAAAGGGATCAATAGCACTTTTTAGACATGAAATCGATGCAGAATTTTCTAGAGCATCTGAGCTAAACCCTTAGACTCTTTGATTTTTATTTCGTAATATTGGCATTATGCCCGATTCCAAAAACTCACTAGATATCAATGATAATTCAAGCTTAAACTTGAAAGACGATAATATTGATAAAAATGAATATATTAAATCGCTGGAAATCTCCGTTCAGTTGCTTCAAAGAGAAATTGAAAGCCTTAGAGATCAGCTTACATCAAAAAGGGTAAGTAATAATCAAGATACTTTATCCGACCAAGCTAATCCATACAAACTATTATCTGAAATTGATTCACGAGATTTATTGGTTAAAAAGCTAGATTCTATTCTTAACAGTACTTTTAATTTCTTAGAAAATTCTATTTTTGAATATGATCAAAACTCAAAACTTCAGCCTTATTATTTCAATTCAAATCTAGAAGATTTTTATACTTACTGTGAAAGCTTAGAAGAAGAAGGGATTATTGATTGGGCATCTGATAGCGAAGGGCTACATATTTTTCCAAACCTTGAAGAAAGCACTGAAACTAGAGTAATAAATAATGTTATTTATTTTATTAAATTAAAAGGTTTCAGAGAAAGTGTATTTATTGCAAAAACAACTTTATCAAAAGATTACTTTAACAAAGATGTTACAAAATCTCTAAGCGAATTGCTTTCTGCAGCTGCTATTATTTTAGATAATATAATTAGCAAAGAAGAGATATTAAATATCAATAAAAATATTGAATTGCAAGGTGAATCAGAAGTTCATCCTTCAAGCATGTTGAACATTTCAACTAGCGTAGTTGAATATATTTATCAATCATTAGGCATTATTGATGCAAACGTAAAAATGATTGAATCAGGTATTGGAGATACCAAAAGGCGGATAGATATCATAAATGATAATTCTACCAAAATTAGGGAAATTGGTAAAAAATTCATAAATTTAATAAAAAATAAAGATGGTAATAATACAGATGGTAGTCTGTATGAAATAGTTCAAGATGTAGTCTTTCTTTTAAGATCTCAATTGCTTCGTGATGCAATTAAAATTACTAATAAAATTGATTCATCTACCCTAGTTTCTGGTGAGTTAATTATACTTGAAAAATCAATATTAAATATAGTTTTAATTATACGAGATACTCTTAGAGAAGGTGGCAATATTGTAATTTCCGCATCTAGTAATAAAGATCATACAATAATCAAAATATCAGACGACGGAATTGGTTTTCCTATTGAACTAGTGGAAAATTTCAACAGAAATCACAAGATAAATGGTGAGTTCCAAAATATTTTTGATAAATTAGAGATAATAAAAAATCTATTCAGAAAGATTAATTGTGAATTTGAAATAAGCTCAAAAGAAAGATCGGGTACAACATATTCAATATATTATAAATAGTGAAAATACTTATTTACATATTACTTTTTAGTTTTACTACTATTTACTCAGCCGAACTCACTGACATTAAGATTAGCCCTCTAAACAGAGCTTATCTCTTCTTCTCTGAATTACCCGAATACTCTGCCGATTTGAATGAAAATAAAAGCAGAATAACACTTAACCTAAAAAATACCGATCTTAAAATAATAAACCAGCTCAATTCTACTGGTGTCATAAAATCTATATCACCCATAAATAAGGATAATAAATCAATTGTTATTATTGATTTTTCTTCAAATGGAAAAGGGTTTACGATAACTCCCCTACCTTACTCTAAATCTTTAATGATTGATATTTTTGATTGGGATAGATTAACCAAGGAAGAAACTGCATATCGGCAAGCTCTCTTTGCTTTTGAATCTAACTTAGATAATAGCGAAGATGAACTCAAAAAAGCAGTTGAATTAGGCTCCAAAAATGCAAACGCAATTCTCGCACTTTATTATCTAAAAAAAGATAAATTGGAAGATGCGATTCCATACTTATTTACCTCTAATAAAGATAGTATCACCATTCCTGATATATTTGCTGGAATTTCCGAGGTACTTGAAGTAAAGGGTGAAGATTCTATTAGAATGGATTATTTACAAAAGTTTAAAAGCTTCACTGGGCTATCTTCTTTTTCTAAATTCGCAATTAATTATAATAAAGATCAAATAAATATTCCTGATTATTTTTATGCTAAGAGTTCATCACAAAATTCAGAACAACCAGTAATTAGCTCTAGTAACTCCAATACATTAAGTAGAGATTCAACTAATTTAAATACTAATAATTCAGAATCTGAACAATCTTTATTGGAACAACTAGGATTTAGCCCTAAGTACTTACTATTTGTTGGAATTGCTTCAATATTGCTTTTAGCCTTTTTATACTGGACATATACTAAATGGAAAAAGGATCAAATAAGTAAGATAAACCAAATGTCAAAAACCAAGTTTGATGAAGCAATAAGACAGGCAAAAATTAAAAGTGATAAAAAAGCAGATGAAATTAAAAATGAAAGGGAATCAAAACAAAAAACAAATTCTAAAAATATCCCTAAAAATCTGATTAATAAAAAATATAATTCATCGAATGATGATATAGTATTGCCCGATTTGAAACAAAAGAAGGTAAAACCAGTAGTAAATGTTAAGGAAGAAAAGAAACAATCAGAGATTGAAAAGTTTTTAGAAACATATATACCAGCAAAAAAAGAGATTGAAAAAGGTGAAGAAAATAAAATAAATACCGATGATTATATTGTTGATTCGGAAGAAAGGTCTAGTAAATCGGCAAGTACTGACCTTGCTATGAAATTAGCAAATGAAAAGCACAAGAAAAAACAAGAGCAACTAAAAAAGATTGTTGAAGATAAAACTAGTTCAGACAGAACAAATATTGATAATGATGCAAAAAATATGGGAGTAGAAAAAAGCTCTCTTGAAACAAAAAACTCAATAAATAAGTTAACTGATGACAATGAACGTCTAAAAAAATTAAGTGATAAATTTAATATAAACCCAGACTCTGGCAAAGATAATGATTCAGAATAAATTGAATAAATACCTTCTATCCCTTAGCTTAATTTTATTAAGTGTAAGTGCCTTTGCCGATGATAAACCAATATCCCCAAAACAAAATGGCATAAAACTTGACTCTAATATTACAAGATTGCAAGATACTATTGAACAGGATAATGATAGCCTTTCAAACAACAACATAATTTTAAATGCGGTTTGGATTCCCGAACAAATTAAAGTTACATTGTCGCTACAGAAAGTAGATCAACCTATTAGAATTGTAATCTATAATATGTTAGCTAAGCCCGTTAAATCAAAGGATATAAATGCCGGGGAAATTTTCAACAATACAGAATATATTTTCGACAACACTTTTGACCTTCCTCAAGGGTATTACTTTTGTGTCCTTATCGGAAACGGATTTCAGGATACAAAAAAAATCACAATCACAAGATAAAACTGCTAATAGTAGCCAATTTTCAATTATCATTCTATTATTAATATCCACTTTTACATTAAACGCACAAATGAATAATGGTGGCTATGGATTTTCTTACCTTCAACGTGATGCTGGCACCAGAGCTAGTTCAATGGGAGGTGCATATACCGCAATAGTAAATGAACCAACTGGATTATTTTATAACCCAGCTGGGGTAGCATTCTTACCAGATCAATCAACTATAACTACATCTGTTAATAATTTGGGTTTAGGAAGAAGCCACGCTACATTAGCTTGGGGAGAATCTATATCAGAAACTGTTGGTATTGGTTTTGGGATTAATAGTTTTAATTCAGGAGCTTTTCAAGGAACAGACATTCGTGGAAACAGCACTCAAGAGCTACAAGATTGGCAATACTCTTTTAACCTAGCTTTGGCATATATGAAAGATAATGTTAGCATCGGGATTTCTGCCAAATACCTAAAGCAAAATCTATTTGGCTCTGATATTAATTCGCAAGGAATTGCTTTAGACATTGGAACTCGCTTCGATTTATTTGAAATGGTTTCTATTGGTATGAGTGTACAGAATTTGGCATCAGTAAAAATCAACAGAGAGTTTGACGAACGCTCTGGCGTTCTGGAAACTATACCTTGGTCGGTAAGAGCTGGACTTGCAATGGAATTTGGTTTAAATGAAAAATATATTAGTCGTAGATCTCCAGAAACTGGGAAATTAGAACAAATTTATATGCCTCCAACTGAGTATATCCTAATTAGTCTGGACGCAGTTCAATATCAGTTTGATGCAAATCCACAGTTCCAACTTGGAATAGAAGCTTTACCTGACGAAAGAATTGCCCTTAGAGCTGGGTTTACTATAATGGGATTTGATGATGATGATTATCAGTTTCTACCTATGACGAATTGGGGTGCTGGAGTTTCATTTAGACCAAGTTTCGAGTTTTTACCATTTGGGTTGTTTTTGGATTATACAGTAGCCAGAGAGTATGTTATAAATTCAGGTATTTCTCACAATATTGGATTTATGCTAGAGTTTTAAGTGCTTTTTAATATGAAATATTATCAATTTTAATTCCGTAAAATTCAAATCAAAATCGTGATCCTGTTGCATCCTTCGAGCATTTATTTTATTATCTTGCTCTATTATATTTTTAATTAAATCAACCGAATCCAAATCAAATAATGTTTTCAATTCGCCTATCAGTAAATCTTGATTCATCAATTGCTTAGATAGTTCAGAAGGTAATATTTTATTCTGTTTGCAAATTTCACGAAAACTCAAGCCTGCTATAAGTTGTTCATTTGAACTAGGTCTATTTCTAAAAATATTTTGGTTCCAGGCTTTTTCGTATTCTTCTTTAGAAATACCTTTTAATTCACCAAAAAGATAATGTGTATTTAGATTTTCGCTAGTAATTTTTTTTGTCTTAGAACCTAAAAGCAACTCTCTAAAAAATACTTTCCCTTTTTTTGCTCCAAAAATCATTATTGCATCTTTAAGTACAGAGCTAATATATTTTTCTTTTTCTTCAAATTGAATATTGTTGTCACCAAGGCAGAAGTTGCACCTCCCACAATTTTCATATTTATTTTCACCGAAATAACTTAAAATATAATTTCTTTTGCAGCTATTTGTATTAACATATTGCTCTACCTCATCCAATTTTTTTAATATATTCTCTTTCTTTTGGATATATTTTTTCACATTAAAAGGTAGTTCTTGTTTTTCAGATCTTGCTAATAAAAGATGAATTCCAGTTGATCTTTGGAAGTTAGACTCAATAATATCAGAAAATTCTAGGCTTTTAATCCCCTTTTCTAATACATCTTTTTTAATATTATGTTTATTAATCAATTCGTTCATATCAATATTTTGGTATCGATGTTTATCATTAGCTGGTATTACTCTAAGAAGTGCTTCTAAAACCTGTTTAACTTCTTCTGATGTATTTTCATAAAACTCTCTTAATCTGTCGTTTGTAGTATTAATCTTAATTGATAGGGAAGAAAAACCTTTCCCCCATTTTAGCACATTTTCTCTTTCGAGTAGCTTTAGAATAGATCTAAATTCATTCGTTTCAATCCCGCAATTCAAAGAATGTTTATGGATATCATCATTGATAATTTTTTTAGAATAATCCCCTATTTTCACATCATACAAATCAAAAAGATAATTATATACTACTTTAATTGATTCAATTCTAGGGTAGTTCATTTTAATAAAAAATTCTTGAAGCCCCCTATCTCCCTCCTGATATAATATCAAACAATCTGCATTTTCTCCATCACGCCCTGCTCTGCCTGCCTCTTGATAATATGATTCAATAGTAGGCGTAAGGTCGGTATGAATTACTGCTCTTACATCTGGTTTATCGATACCCATTCCAAATGCACTAGTTGCAACAATTATATTTGTTTTTCCATTTAGGAATTGTTCTTGTTGTTGTTTTCTGAATTTTTCGTGAAGACCAGCATGATAATAGCCAATATTTTTAGTAGTATTTTTTAATTCATAATATATGTTCTCTACCTTCCTACGAGAGCCACAATAGATCATACATGACCCTGAACTTTTCTTTATAATTTTCTTTATTTCATTTATTTTATCTTTTGTTTGCAGCACTTTATAGCTTAAGTTTTCTCTATCAAAGCTTTTTACAAAAATATTAGGGTTTAACATTTTCAAAGATGAAGTAATATCAGATCTTACTTCTTTAGTGGCAGTAGCAGTAAAAGCACTACTAATAGCATTCGGGATAATATCTGCCAACATTACAATTTCTCTGTAAGATGGTCTAAAATCATGACCCCATTCAGATATACAGTGTGCTTCATCAATTGCAATCAGCTGGATATTTAATTGTTTAATTAATTCAATAAATGTTTTTGAGTTAATTCTCTCAGGGGCTAAATAAAGTAATTTTATTTTATTTTGAAGTAATTTTTGATATATAATGTTAATTTCTTCGTTATTTAAACTAGAATTAATATATTCAGCGGGGATATTTTTCTTATTGAGTGTATCTACCTGATCTTTCATCAATGCTATTAAAGGAGAAATAACAATTGTAATACCTTCTAACATTAGAGCAGGAATTTGATAACATATTGATTTACCACCACCCGTGGGAAGGACTGCTAAAGTATCTTTTTTTTCTAAAATCGAATTGATTATTTCTAACTGACCAGCTCTAAATTGTTCATATCCAAAATACTTTTTTAAATATTGCTGAGGATTCATTTAGAATGATCCAATTTATCATCAAATAAATAATAAGAAATGAAGTTTAGTCTATTTTCATCATTTGTTTTAGATTTAACTAATTTATTGAAATGAAGAAGCTTGGTTTTTAGTTTGATATCAGAATTGGTGTGATATAAAAAGCTCTTTCTTAGCTCTATCAAAGAGTTATTAATAAGGGTTAATTTCTCTTTTTGTTTTTGAGGTTCGACCTTAGGTTGATATGTAAGTTGAATTTTCCTGCTTTTCATGAATGTAAATTAACCCAATTAGAATTAATTTACAAGCTCAGAATTTTTTTCTCGTTGCCTGATGTTATTATAAATTCTTTTTTTCAGTTCTAATCTTTTTTCAGCTTGGCTTAATTTAGACTCAAGGGTACTCTTTCTATTTTTCACCCAAAAACTATCGCTCAATTTATTTTCATAGATAAAGGGTTCTTGTTTTTTTAATGTCTCTAAATTAATCTTTTCTTGGCTAATATATCTTTCTAATTTATTTATTTCCAACCTGATTTGGTCTCTTTCGAGGCTAGAGTAATCTTTTGTGATTGTATCAAATATTATTTCTAAATGTCTTTTATTTTTTGATTTGTATGCATTTTGGACTTTATCCCAATACTTCTGATTTAAATTTTGATCTTCACAAACGTCTGGATGCAGTAATTTTACAATTTTTCTATATAAAGCACTAGTTGCTTTTGATTGATGTTCTGATATAAATGACTTGTTTATCAATGAACTAAAATTAGTATGATTTACCTTGTGGTTAATCAATTCGTTTATCTTACTTTGAAGAGATTCTAATTCAGAATTCTTTTTGCTTAATTCAAATTCTAAATCACCAAATATTTGCTCGTATTCAAAAGTAATCTTGTTATATTTTTCATTCTTAAAGAAATTCCAACTGTCTACTAGATTTAGCAGAACATTACGGTTTTTCTCTAAAGTTCGCTTTAAAACCCTATTGTCATTATTTGTGTTAAATTTCTGCATTTTATTATTTTTTATTCAGTTATTGTTTAATATTCGCCAAATAATTGTCTTAATATATGTAGTTTATACTACAAACTTAAAAATGCAATCTATGTGCCTAAACCAAAAATATAATAAAATAAACTGGAATGCTTAAATTATTTTCAACAATGGAAAACTTTTATATATTCAGTTTAATACTTGATATATATAATACTTATTTCTATTTTATTTGAGAGATTAATATGAATCCATTAAAGTGTTATCAATCGTAATAATCTCATTTGATGTTTGGGATAAATACTTTATAATATTTGATGATGTAATTGCTGGGTAGGGATTTACTAAATTGTAGTTGCTCAAATCAATATAACTAAACATTTTCAAATTATCCTTTGTTAAATAGTAGAAACCTAATGACTCTCGTTTCAATCCTAAAAAACCAAGATAATCAGATCCAACTATCAAAGGAGATATTAAAGAGTGATCTATATTGAATCTTGCTAATTGATTTCCATTGCTATCAATTTTCAATATCATTGATATGGATTGTCCCATTCCGACTGTTAAGAAACTTATGTAAGAATTTCCCTCTGAATCGAAAGAACAAAATTGAGGAGTCATCTTAGTTTGTTTTGACCAAGCTAACTCTCCATTTAAATCTAATGCTAATGTTGTATAAAAATTGTCGTTTCTAATTATTTCGTTTTTAAAGATAATCACTAATGAATCTGATAATACTGGATAAGAGAACAGTTCACCTTTATCAATAATATACTCTTTTTGCAATTTTAATTCCATGGAATATATTTGCAATCTGTCGTAATCTTCTCTGAAATTATTAACAACAAATATACTTGAGCCACTGGAAGACATTTGCCTTTCTAATCTTCCTTCAGTCTCAACTTGATTTATTACATTTAAAGACGAATCCAAAGAATAAATTACTCCCTCTGAATTGCTAATAAATATAGTGTTATCAACTACTATTGGATCAGAAAAAAGGATTGATTTAGATTTCTCTAATTTCAATTTTTGTGTGGTTTTCCCATCAACATTTAACTTATAAATAGATGTATCACTGGCTAGGAAATAAATATTTTTATCAAAGTATGCAAAAGAAGTAACTGGGTATTCCGTGCTATCCAGAAAATATTCCCATTCTACATTTCTTCCTTTAAGCAAAGCAATTGCACCATTGGAAGTGATTGTAACCATTCTGTAATTTGGTAATGAAAGAGGTCTCCCCGAAAAAGAATTTATATCTGAACCAACAACTTCTTCTCTTGTAGGAATTGTTGAGTAAATCTTACCATTTGATTCTAAATTGTTATTTCTTTGGTAGTTAGCAAAAGTGTGTCCCACTTTATCAGAATTTGAATCTGAACAAGAACAAAAAAAGATAAGAAAAAGAATGAATATTGCTTTTATCATTGTAAAGTTCTAACTATTCTTAATCCTTTTGTCTCAAGATTATTATTTCCAACTCTGCTGCTGCATCTAATTTCTGCAATTCCTGATTTAAAATTACCACCTCTGGCAACCCTAAATTCACCTTCATTTGGTCCAGTTGGATTTACAGCTTTTGCTTGAGAATAAGATGTAATGCTATAATAATCCCAACACCACTCTTCAAGGTTACCAAGCATATCATACATTCCAAAAGAGTTTGCCATTAATTTTCCAGATGGTTGAATATTATAGCCTGAATTTTTGCTGTACCATGCTATTTGGCTTGGGTTATCAAATCCGTAATAATCGGATTCTGTTTTTCCGAGAGCTGCATACTCCCATTCTGATTCTGTTGGCAGTCTCCAACCATTAGCTAGGGTATCAAATCCAACTACGTCACTATCAATAGTGTATACAGAATCAAGTCCCCATAAATTTGAGAGCTTGTTACAAAACTCCACAGCCTGAAACCAATTTAGATTACTTGCTGGTTTAGTCTTGGAGTTATTAAAAATTCCCTTTTGATTTAATACAGTTTTCCATAAAAACTCAGAAACTTCAAATTTTGAGAATTGTAAATTTTTAGATATTAAAATTTCTTTTTCAGGATTTTCGTTAGAGGGACCTTTTTCAGAACCCAAAAAGAAACTTCCGCCGTTTATATCTACAGTTTCTATTTCAGGGTGGTTTACAAATTCCACATCAATTGATTTTGAATAAATAGAATTTGACTTCACTATTAAAGAGTAATTTCCATCTAAGATAGTATTAATATACTTTATCTCAGATTTATTAACAAATATTAGCCCTTGATTAATATCTAACGTATCTTTGTTAGTGATTGCAAAAAGAGTAATATCATTTTGGTTGAAATTCTCGCCATAGATTACCAGAGTATCTCCGTAAAAGATTGAGTAATCCGAAGCTGATACGACTTCAATAGAAGATTTGCCTTCTGTATTAATTTCTTCATCACAGGCAATGAAGAACACTAAAACAAAAAGCAAAAGATATTTTTTCACCTCTTTATGCATGATGCAAATATAAAGAAATAAACTTTCCCACAATAAAATGTGCATAACATGTTAAAAATTGCCTTCGAAAATGTTTGTAAATCATTTGGTGATACTTTAGTCCTAAAAGACATAAGTTTTCAAATAATTGAAAAGGAATTTTTAGTTCTCCTAGGTCCTTCTGGCTGTGGAAAATCAACTTTATTGAGAATGGTATCTGGTTTGGAAGATGTTTCAAGTGGAAAGCTGCTGATTGATAATACCGATGTCAAAAATATAGAACCTCATAAAAGAAAAATTGGAATGGTATTTCAAAATTACGCCTTATACCCACACATG